>JANOOA010000270.1:0-1980 GCA_031421115.1 Gammaproteobacteria bacterium
CTCCTTGAATAATGCTCGATAGGCAAGACAGCGTTCATTTGCGTTCAAACCAAGCCGCGTATATTCGTCGTGCTCAATCAGCCAGCATGCATTGAGGTCATCCACCCCGTAACCGTATCGACGATGACTTGACCACGGGTAGTCTCGCGGGTGGGCAACCATGCCCGCACGCACGGGGTTCAGCTCAATATAGCGCATGAGCTTGAGAAAGTATTGCTCAGTATCGACTACGGTGGCGCGGTAGCGGCCTTCCCACAGTGTGCCGCTGCGTTTCTGGGTGAAATTGAAGTATTGAACGTATTTGCGCCCGGCTGATTGAAAGGTCTTGCTGATGCTGTCAGCAAAGCCAGGCGTGGCGAGAAGGTGGATGTGGTTGGTCATCCAGACATACGCATGGATGGCCAAGCCAAATCTGCCCGCGGCTTCGACGATTGCATCGCGGAAGAATTGATAGTCGTTATCGGTGACGAAAATCGCCTGGCGATTATTGCCGCGCTGGATGATGTGCTGCGGTTGGCCGGGTATGACGTAGCGTGGAAGGCGCGCCATGGGCTCTCTTCTATAGCGGGAAAGAAGGCAGATTATAGCGTAATTTCATGCTCTGCTAATGGTGTCTGACCCCATTTCCATGCGGAGGGGACACCCTCACCGATTCAACCAGCGGCTTTTTTCAGCAAGGCAAGCCCACGGGCTGACTTGCCTGCCCCTTGTGCCGCCCGCAGGCGAAAACGTGTTTCCGCGTCATACTCGGCCAGCATCAGTGTGGTCATTTCTTCGATCAGCCGATTCAGTGGTGCGCCGCGACTCTTTGCCAAGGCTTTCAATCGCATGTGCTTTTCATCCGGAAGGCGAACGGTTAGGGCTGCCATGTCATATCTCCTTCAAAAATGTTTCTGGTGACGCGATACGCAACTGGGGAAAACGCAACTCCATGCCTTTTAGATGGCGCAAATTTCGCGTCACAATAAATTCTGCTCCGCCTGCGACTCCCAACTCAACCAAATGGTTGTCAGCCTCATCCGGCAGATTTGGCCGCCACATATAGTAAATGCGCGTCCATTCACAACAAGAGAGAAACACATCAAGCAATTCGCTTCGCTCCCGGCTGCTCAACTTGCAGTTTTCAAACAAATTTTTGCGACCAAAAACATCTTCGTACTCGTTAAAAAGCGCATTACCCATGAGCGGAGCGCAACGCCCCTCCAGGCAAGCAGCAACCACCGCATTTGCCGCACCGGTGCCGAGACACGCGCCAAGGAATACATTGGTATCAACGACAATCTTCATTTGTACATGGTATCATTTTTGCCACCATATTCCAACCGAATTTGATTCAGGGTTAGTCAATGTCGTCGGGCGCGGCTGCGTCCATGCGCACAAAACACGGGTGCACGGATGCATGGGGTCAAGTCTATATTCCGGATGCGGATGCATGCGGATGCATGGGGTCAAGTCTATATTCATAGCATCACCCCGCCCCTCTCACCACACGCCCGACCGTCGTGAAGTGAATGCCGAAGTGCTCGGCAATCTGCTGATAAGAGTACGCACCCGTGCCATGCGCCCGTACGATGGCCTCGTTCCGGCTGGCGGTGGATTGTTCGATCTGGGCAAGTGTTTTGGCAGGCGCGCGCCGCTGTGAAACGGGAATCTGCACTTCGCCGCGCTGATGCTTTGCCATGCGCTTTTGCATTTTTTCCACAAAGTCATCACTGCCCAGAAAAACCTGTCCCCTCACTTCCGCCCATGGTGACGGGGCGTGCATACCATCAATGACAAATTGCGCGTAGCGCGCTTGCGCGGTGCCGCGCCGCTGGGCAAACTGCGCCAGCAGGCCGTCACCGCCAGGAATTCCTCGGCAGCCACCAGCCCCATGCTGGCGCGATAGCTGCTCCACGGCCAGTTTTCTGGCTTCTTTTTCATGCCTGCGCGCACCGGGTTGAGCACGATATAGCGGGCCAATTCCAGCAGGTAGGCATC
>JANOOA010000271.1:0-2653 GCA_031421115.1 Gammaproteobacteria bacterium
CGGTATTCGACGCCAAGCCACCCTGGTAGATCGCCTGCGAAAAAACAAACCGCACCTGTTTCTGATTTCGTCCGGCGGCTTTCTGCGCAGCGAATCGGTGCATGACCGGCTCACGGGCGAATATATTCTCAAGGGTGTGAAGGCTTTGAAATATGACGCTATGGGCATGCAATGGAGCGATTTGGCGTATGGCAAGGGCTTCATCCAGGGAAGCCAGAATAAAGAAAAGCACGATCGCTTGCCGTGGGTGGCAAGCAACTGGAATGATGCCACGTTTGAGCCGGAGCGCCGCATCACACGTAACGGTAAGACTCTGGCATTTTTTAACTGGATAGACCCGCGCGAAT
This sequence comes from Gammaproteobacteria bacterium, assembly GCA_031421115.1. Lineage (GTDB taxonomy): Bacteria > Pseudomonadota > Gammaproteobacteria > Ga007554. The sequence continues at coordinate 348 of JANOOA010000271.1, forward strand.
CACCGCAACGTCAAATGCAGGCCAGCCATGAATTAATCACCGCAAGCGATGACAGCACAACATTATTAAAATCCCTGCAACGCGCCAAGCAGGAAGGGACCATCACAGTATTGGCAACCACCTTAAAGCTCGATGATGCGCGGCAGCGTTTCCCGCTTGCGCATGTAGATATTTTACTGGTACGCGCCGCCTATGAAAAATATGCCGAGCCAAAAAAAATAGACAACACACTGGTATTACAGCCCGGCTCCCGTGGCATGCGCATGGCCGAGCTTGACGTAACGCTGAATGCAAACGGCACAATCAAATCATGGCAGCATCGCATTATTCCTTTACCAAAAACCATTCCCGACGCGAAACGGCTGGCTGGCTGGTACAAGGAATATAACGCACGCGTCAAAGAAAACTATGAAAAAGGCGTGCAGCTTGCCAAAGCCACACAGTCGGGCGCAAGCCCGTATGCCGGAGAACAGGTATGCCAGACCTGCCACGCAACTGAGCATAAGGCGTGGCACGGCAGTCGCCATGGTCATGCCTATGGCACTTTGCGTCGTGTCAACAAGGCGTTTGATCCTAATTGCATTATTTGCCACACCGTGGGTTTCAACACACACGGCGGTTTCATTGATGATGACACCACGCCTCATTTAAGCAACGTACAATGCGAGTCGTGTCATGGCGCCGCGCAGGCACACGCCACCTCGGGCGGCACGCAACCTGTGTCAAACGCGAACTGGTCGCGTGAAAAAATTTGCGCGCAATGCCACACGCAGGCACACAGCCCATCATTTAATGTTGATGTTTACTGGCCCAAGATTCAGCATAAACGTGTACCCACACCATAATGCTTGCGCCTCATCCCTCAGCAGATAGGGCAGAAAACACACTGAACTACACCGTGCGCGAAAGCACGCGTGCACGGCGCGTGTGCCTGAAAGTAACTCACCGGGGGCACGTCGAAGTAGTGGTGCCGCGCGGCTTCGACCCACGACGCATTCCCGCGCTGGTGCGCGGCAAGCAGGCCTGGATAGAAGTGACGCTGCAGCGCATGGCGCTACGACGCAATACCATAAGCAGTGAAAACACACACTGGAACGCAAGCGATGCCTTGCCTGACATCATTACATTGCCAGCGGTTTCTGAACACTGGCAAGTTATTTACATAGCAACAGACAAGCCCCGCATAACGCTCATAACAGATGACACGCATACCCGATTGGTGCTGCGCGGCAATACAAACAACGCACCCTTGTGCAAAGTGGCATTACGACGCTGGCTGGTATGCAGAGCGCAACGCCATCTTACTCCCTGGCTGGAAAAATTAAGCAATGAAAAAAACCTGCCCTTTAATCAGGCAACGGTGCGCTCACAAAAAACCCGGTGGGGAAGCTGCAGTCGCCAGAAAAATATCAACATCAACTGCAAATTATTATTTCTGCCTGCGGCGTTAGTGCAGTGTGTATTGGTGCATGAGCTATGCCATACCATACACATGAATCATTCCCAAAAATTCTGGGCGCTGATGAGAAAAATGCAGCCTGATTATGCTGCGCTGGACATGCAATTACGCAAGACGCGTCACTGGGTGCCGGAGTGGATAGAATAACTTCAGGTGGAAGGTGTTACAGTGCGCAAATCCTGAAAATCCTGGCGGGCAAAGGGCGAGCACGACACCCAGGCAAGAATTTCATCCGCTGTAATGGGGCGGCTGATATAATAACCTTGAGCCGTATCACACCCCAAACTATCGAGCATGGCCAGAACTTCTGCCGTCTCCACACCTTCAGCGACTACGTTAATCCCAAGGTTATGCGCCAAGTCAATGGTGGCGCGCACAATGGCAGCATCACTTCGAGATCCCACCATCTCTTGGACAAATGACTGGTCTATCTTTACTTCATCCACTGGCAGGCGCTTTAAATAACCTAACGATGAATAGCCGGTACCAAAATCATCAATCGAAAGCTTGATACACATCGCATTCAGCCGGGACAAGATGTCCAGCGCGCGCTGTGGGTCAATCATAATGGCATCTTCGGTGATTTCAAGCTCCAGCGCAGATGGTGGGGCATCCAATATTTTAAGCTGGTGTGCGATTTGCTCTGGCAAGCGTAAGTCATAAAGTACCCGTGCAGATACATTAACAGCTACTTTTAAATCCAAACCTTTACGTCGCCAATCGAGGTATTGACGCAATGCCTGCCCTATCACCCATTGCGTCAATACACCCATTAACCCGCCACGCTCTGCCAGCGGCAGGAATTTGTCCGGGGACAGCAACCCCTGTTGCGGATGAGGCCATCGCA
>JANOOA010000272.1:0-8366 GCA_031421115.1 Gammaproteobacteria bacterium
GGGATACCTGGCCCGTTATCCACGATATCAATGCGCACGGCCAGCTTGTAACGCTGCTGATTAATGGTCGCCTGGCGCTGAATGCGTGTGCGCAAGGTGATGTTGCCCGTATCACTGATGGCCTGCACGGCATTGCGCACTATGTTTAATATGGCCTGAATCAATTGATCCTGATCGGCTTGAAAATCCGGGATGCTCGGATCGTAATCGCGGATGATGCGCACGCCGGGCAGGATGCCCAAGTGCAGTGATGCACAGGAACTGCCGCCGGTCGGTGTTTCATTTGGCTCGTCAGTGGGCGTGCGATCCAGCGCGCCGGGTAGGATTCCCAAGTGCAGTGAGTGCAGGGATGCACAGGAACTGCCATCAGTGGATGCACCCGCCAGTACCACGCTGCGCACTCGTTCCAGCACATGATGAATATTAATCAGCGTTTTCTGCGGCAAGGTATTCGGCCCCAGCATGCGATTCACCAGATTGCGCAGCCGATCCGCTTCACCAATAATAATCTGGGTGTATTCCTTGAGCGATTCATCGTTCAGCTCGCGCTCCAGCAATTGTGCCGCGCCGCGCAGCCCCCCCAAGGGGTTTTTGATTTCATGTGCCAACCCCCGCACCACAGCACGCGCCGCTTGATGCTGCGCCAGCAGATTCTCTTCGCGGGCAATGCGCAAATGCCGGTCTACCTGAACCAGCTCCACCAGTAATCCCATACCCTGCGGATCGCTTACCGGCGTCACTGTGAAATCCACCGTAATCGGCCGACCGGGGGTATGTCCGGTTGATCCTCCGGGTAATAGCAGCGGAAACTCGTGCTCGGTAAAGGGATATCCGCTGGCGAGAGCGCCGCGCATGGCTATAAGCGCTACCTCACCCATCGGCCCAGGTAACAGCTCCTGGGCGAGAATACGACTGGCGCGCCGCGCACTCACCGCAAACAATATTTCACCCGCTGGATTCATATAGATCAAACGCAGCTCATCATCAAATAACAACAAAGTGGTATTTTGATTATCCACAATGCGCCGGTATACCGCATCGGGAGTCATGGTGTCGGGTAACATGTAATGGTGCAAAGCAAGAAGTGAACCACCCTATGAAGCATGCTGTTCCATAAATATTGAAAAAACCCCTGCTACTTTCAATAAGTAAATATTAATCAATAGCTTATTTATTAAAATGTCATTTTCAGTCTTGCGCAAAAATGCCATGACTTATAGTAATTACAGATCTGACATGATAAAGATAACGCGGCGCGAGAAATTTTGCACTATTTTGGTGCCGCCCAGGCAAAACAGGTGCAATCAAGCGGATAAGAGCGCTCTATTGTGACGCACCCATAAAAAAACGCCCTCACCATGCAACATGGCGAGGGCGTTTGTCAAAACAGATCAAGCAATGCTGTATTACAAGCTGTAATACATATCGAACTCAATCGGATGAGTGGTCATGCGGAAACGTGTCACTTCCTGAAGCTTAAGTGTGATGTACGCGTCTATCATGTCATTGGTAAATACCCCACCTGCGGTCAAGAACGCACGGTCTTTATCGAGGTGATCCAACGCCATGTCCAGTGAGTGACAAACGGTAGGAATGCCCTTGGCCTCTTCTGGTGGCAGGTCATACAAATCCTTATCCATGGCTTCGCCGGGATGCAGCTTGTTCTTGATGCCGTCCAGCCCCGCCATCATCATGGCCGCAAACGCCAGATAGGGGTTGCTGGAAGCGTCCGGGAAACGGATTTCAATACGGCGCGCCTTGGGGCTGGGTACATACGGAATACGCACGGAAGCCGAGCGGTTACGCGCGGAGTAAGCCAACATCACCGGCGCTTCAAAGCCCGGTACCAGACGCTTGTAGCTGTTGGTGGTGGAGTTGGTGATAGCGTTCAGTGCACGGGCGTGTTTGAAAATGCCGCCGATGTAATATAGCGCAGTTTCAGACAGTCCACCGTAGAGGTTGCCGCTAAACAGGTTTTGGCCACCCTTGGCCAACGACTGGTGAACGTGCATACCGCTGCCGTTATCGCCGACAATTGGCTTAGCCATAAACGTGGCGGTCTTGCCATAGGCATGAGCCACATTCTGCACGACGTACTTGAGAATTTGCACTTCGTCAGCTTTTCTCACCAGGGTGCTGAAGCGGGTGCCGATTTCGCACTGGCCGGCGGTAGCAACTTCGTGGTGATGGGTTTCAACCGACAAGCCCATATCTTCCAGCGCCAGGCACATGGCAGAGCGTACATCCTGCAGCATGTCAACCGGTGGTACGGGGAAGTAACCCCCCTTGACGCCAGGGCGGTGCCCAGTGTTGCCATCGGGGTATTTCTTGCTGGAGTTCCAGGAAGCTTCTTCGGCGTCGACCTTGCAGAAAGAGCCGCTGATGTCAGCGCCCCAGCGCACGTCATCGAAAATGAAGAATTCGGGTTCCGGGCCAAAGTAGGCGGTGTCGGCAATGCCAGTGGATTGCAGATAAGCTTCAGCACGCTTGGCTAATGAACGCGGGTCGCGGTCATAACCTTTCATGGTGTGCGGCTCGAGTACATCGCAACGCAAAATCAGCGTGCTTTCATCAAAAAATGGATCCATGACGGCGCTTTCGGCATCCGGCATCAGCACCATGTCGGACTCATCAATACCTTTCCAGCCAGAGATCGACGAGCCGTCGAACATTTTGCCGTCTTTCAAGGCATCGGCATCGATGGTGGATGCGGGAACAGAAACGTGGTGTTCTTTGCCACGGGTATCGGTGAAACGAAAATCAACGAATTTAACTTCGTTGTCTTTGATCATTGCAAAAACTTTTTCTGCGGACATGTAAACTCCCCTCCAGGGCACTCTTTAAAAGATTTAATTATAGGGCACCTCTAAAAATTCAACAACCGTCATTCCCGCGCAGGCGGGAAGCCAGAAGCTGCTGATTTGTCACCTGTTTCCAAATGCTGGATTCCCGCCTGCGCGGGAATGACAAATTATTAGAGGCGCCCTATAGACAATAAATTACATATTTAGCATGAATCATGCCACCCAATAGTTATTCATTAACTTCAGCATGTTACTTGACGAGGAATGAACGCCGCCAAGAACATACGCACCATTATAGTGCGCTACTTATAAAAAATGAACCATTTTGGTGCGCCATTATATAGTCAAGCACATCATCCATGTCAGTTTATATTTTCACGAATCGTCGAAGATTACTCCCAACCGATCCAGATTGGCAAGTGGGCACGCTAAAAATTGCTGTTTTTTTACGGGTGGGGAGGTTTAGTGCGGTCGCGAGGGTTTAACTTGCCCCTTGATTAGCAGTGCCTTGGCGGGGTCTTGAGCTGTGCTGCACGCCACTTGATGGGCATGATGGCTGCCTGTGTCGCTCCACAGTTCATGAGCTTCCAGAGGGTTTAACAGGGACGGTTGGCCGTGCAGGGTACGCATGGCCTGTAATATGCCCATTAATCGCACAAAGCCATGGCCCAGATGTGCGTAGGTATCCGCACTGCTATTGGGCATGTGAGCGGCCAGATGCAGGTAGGCGCTGCGTCCCAAGCCTACAAAATAACTGATGGAAACACGGCGGCGCTGCGCACGTAACGGGAACAGTCCGGCATGTAGCAGGCACAGGTCACCCACATCACGCACAAGCCTGAGCCTGTTATGCAAACCAACTTCATGCATGGCGTAGAGGTAGTCTAGCGTTAGCACCCGCGCTGCGATATTTTTATCGCTGGTAAAGCGCATCAACAGAAACACCAGATAACTTTCCAGGTCTTCTTCAAGCTGGCAATGTGACGAAGACTCAGCCTCTTTGACCAAGCTGTGCCACTGTGCCGCTGCGGTGGGTTGTAAAACCAGCGATTCCATAAGTTTTCTCCCTATATAAATCTGCGTACCCTACTAAAGCTATCGGCATTTAATCCGATGCTTTAAGCAGCATGCTGCTATATTTTTAGAGGGAGAATGTATGAGTTGGTTAAGTATCAATAATCACGTGGTGAGCGAATGAAAAAGCGCGACTGGCTCACGGTCTGGCCTGTATCTATTATGGCAGGGTGCTTGACGCTGGTATGCGTGCCACAAGCATCCGCTGAGAATGTCTTGAAACCGGAGCTGCAACATGCACTGCTGGTATCATTGCTGGCAGCGCTGCCAGCAGCCAAGGCTGCCACGGATACGCCCATGGATCTCTCGGTCAGCGTCGGTTACCGGGAAGATAATCTGGACTGGAATATCGCGGGTGGGGGCGTTAATGTGCTATCCGAACTCTCATGGAAAAATCTGGCGATTGCCCAGGTGCAGGCCACCGCTAAACTCAACATTAAAAATGACTGGCGCGTCCGCACCGACCTGGGGTATGGAGCAATCATGGCGGGCACTAATCAAGATTCAGATTACAACGGCAATAATCGCACCCTGGAATTTTCGCGCTCGAATAATAAAGCTGGCGGGGACGTGCGCGATGCCAGCATTGGCATTGGCAAAACGCTGCGCCTGCTTGATCAAACCGTCGGGAAATATATTTATATTACGCCGTCTATTGGCTGGTCTGTGCATCAGCAAAACCTCACCATGACAGAGGGCATGCAAACCGTATCCAGACCCGATTTAGCTCCTCCAGGGACAGGGGCAGCGCCGCTCGGCTCCTTTGCTGGCCTGGCCAGCAGCTATGCCGCTCAATGGCAGGGTCCGTGGGCAGGCATAGAGGCGTTAATCGAAACCGGAAGCAATCTATCACTAACCGCCAGCGCGGAATACCATGTAGCAGATTATTCAGCAAAGGCCAACTGGAATTTGCGTAATGATTTTGCTCATCCGGTCAGTTTCAAGCACACCGCAAAGGGTCAAGGCATCGTCGGGTCTGTGGGCGCCTCCTACCCGGTTGCCCGAAATTGGACGATGAATCTCACCCTGAAATACCATCAATGGTCTACCCGCGCGGGCAGCGACGTGGTTTATTTCTCCAACGGTTCGGTGGGTTATACGCGCCTCAATACGGTCATTTGGGAATCTACTGCGTATAATCTGGAAATTGTCCATTCATTCTAAACAGGTTCTAAGGTGCCCTTCCACCCGGTATACTTGCGGCCACACTTTCAGATTGAACACAGGGTTTATTTTGAACAACACTCCGATTGACGCCACCACCTTCCAGGGCTTGATTCTGGCATTGCAAAACCATTAGGCGGCCCAAGGTTGTGTGCTGCTGCTGGTAGGCTGCGGTGTTCGGCGTAGTGCAGACGCGACAATGGTTGGAGGCCGAAGCGCAACAAGCGCAGGCTGCAGGCGATGCCAACGTGCGACGGTGATCACCAGCCAGCTACCCATTGCCCACTGGCACGAGGTGGTGGGCGATCCAACCTTGGCAGATGCCATTCTGGATCGTGTCATGCACAACGCATACAAGATTAATTTGAGCGGAAGCTCGATACGCAAAGAAAGGGCGCAGTCGAAATATCACAATGAATAACAGTATTGATGTTTTAATTATCGGTGCCGGAGCCGCCGGAATGATGTGCGCTATTCATGCCGCGCAACGCGGCCGTTCGGTTTGCTTGATAGATCACGCTGCAAAATTGGCCGAAAAAATCCGCATTTCGGGCGGAGGGCGTTGCAATTTCACCAACTTGAATGCCCAGCCAGACAATTTTATTTCCACCAATCCACATTTTTGTCGCTCGGCATTGGCACGCTATACGCCACAGCATTTTATAGCCTGGCTGCATGAAAATGGCATCGCCTATCATGAAAAAAAGCTCGGCCAGTTATTTTGTGATGACAGTTCAGGCGTGATCATCGCTCTGCTCAAGCGAGAGTGCGATGCGAACGGGGTGAAATTTATGATGCCATGCAGCGTTGAAGAAATCACTCGTGATAAGAATTTCGAGATACACACCAGTCGCGGCACGTTTCACGCGCAGTCCTTGGTGATAGCCACGGGCGGCCTGTCCATCCCCAAGATAGGCGCTACTCCCTTCGGTTACAAAATAGCGCAACAGTTCGGTATTCCCGTCACCAAACTAAAGCCCGGCCTCGTGCCACTTAGTTTTCATCCTGAAGAATGGGCAGATTATGCCGTGTTGGCGGGTATCTCCGTGGATGCGGTGGTGAGTTATGGCAAACAGGCGTTCCGTGAAAATTTGCTGATGACTCACCGGGGATTAAGTGGCCCCGTTATTCTGCAAGTCTCATCTTATTGGGAGCATGGCCAGCCACTGCATATCAATCTGTTACCGGATCACGACATGCACGATGTATTCACAGAGCAGCGCGGCAACGCCATGTTGCTCAATAATTTTTTGGCGCAATATCTGCCAAAACGTTTTATTGAAGTATGGCTTAAGCAAGTGTTCGCAAAAATGATATCAGGAAATCATTTTGTAGAGAATAAACCCCTCAATCAATACTCAGAAAAAGACTTGGCGCTGTTAGTCGATAAACTGCATGGCTGGCAGATTATACCCACCGGAACGCTGGGCTATTCAAAAGCAGAAGTAACCTGCGGCGGGATTGATACACATGCACTGTCATCAAAAACCATGCAGTCAAATGATGTGCCGGGTCTGTTTTTCATAGGTGAAGTGATGGATGTAACGGGCCATCTGGGCGGTTACAATTTTCAGTGGGCGTGGGCTTCAGGGTATGCAGCAGGGCAAAGTTGCTGAGGTATTGTTACAATACATAAAGCGAGTGTAGCCCGGATGGAATAAAATGAAATCCGGGAGAAATGTGCATGGAAGCACGTGATTTCTCGGATTCCGCTCCCGCTTCATTTGAGCTATTTCCTGAAAACTTAACTCCCATTCCATACCAACTCTGGCAAATTTTCTAACGTGCCTAGCCTGGATAACGGACTTGAACGCAGCCAATCTTGAAGTTTATTAATGAGCTTTGCGTCGCCCGTCACTTTAATATCACCATTTTTTACAGCATCACGAAAGCGTTTCTGACAAACCCAAACCTCAGTCATCGCTTTCAGAGAGCACTTGATCATAATATCCACATCAAAACCTTGGTCATTTAGACATAAATCAATCGCACCTTTTTCAGCCACCAACCACCAATCGCGCGCTTCTTTTGGTGCGTCACAATATTCAAACTGGACAACAATGCGACGCTTGGGAAAAATTGCAGGGTCGATAGTGCGACGCATATCCCACATTAATAAACCCGCATCCAAATCGATTTTATTTAATTTGGATGGAGCCCATCGATGGCCCCATGCCCCAAGCAACTCTACTATAGGGCGCAACTCCAGCCCGGCAGGAGAAAGGCTGTAAATATGGCTTGCCTTGCCCCCCGATTTTTCTACTACACCAGCCGCCACTAACTGTTTAAGCCTTGAAGACAATAAAGACGGTGACATCAGGGGCACGCCCTTCTTGATTTCATTAAAACGCGTGCTTCCCGCAACCATTTCACGCACAACCAATAAAGTCCAGCGCTCGCACAATAATTGGGTCGCTTGTGCCAAGGGGCAGAACTGACCATATGAATTCATATTTTATCTCCCAATAATTCAATTACAGTTTATCGAATTGGCCACTACAGATTCTGTACTTCACAACACATACGTCGGGTGCTAGCATTGTAGGTGCTTCTATAATATCAGGAAGTTTATAAAAATAACTATTACTCACACATTGGAGAATAATCATGAGCAAGTCACTTTTTGAAAGACTCGGCGGTGCAGAGGGTATAACCAACATAGCGAACGATGTAGTGGATAATCATCTGGCAAATAAAACGATTGCCACACGATTTTCTAAAAGTGACATATCTAAACTTAAAAATGCGGCCGCAACATTCTTTATTTCAGGAACAGGCGGCCCAGATGTTTACAGAGGAAAGGATATGTTAGCCGCACATCAAGGAATGAATATTTCTGCTGTGGAATTTATGTCGGTCCTGGATGATGCTTTATCTGCCTTAAAGAAAAATAATATTGATCAACGAGAACAAGAAGAGGTTTTATTCGTGCTTTACAGCATGCGGTCTCAAATTGTGCTCGTCTGAACAAATTTCTCGAAATGTGGTGAATAATGTTGAAATGGCGGGGAGTGCCCCGCCCTTGTATCCTTTTTCAACTCTTCTCGCGCAGATTCAGTGTTTTGTGCGACCGCAGTGGAGAGCTAATGGAAAATCTGGGTTAAACCCAAATAATCCATTAGAGAATCCTACATTCGTCCCCCTTTGAAAAAGGGGGACTGAGGCAATACTGTTCACTTAGCGAATCTCCGTTCGCCCTGAGCTTGTCGAAGGGCTCTGGATGAGTGGGTGGTGGTTCGACAATCTCAGGGCGAACGGCTAAGTGAACAGTATTGGGGCCGGACCCGAAAGGCACTTACTTAATCGTCAGTCACTACGATTTTT
>JANOOA010000273.1:0-4560 GCA_031421115.1 Gammaproteobacteria bacterium
CATCAACGCCCAGCCAGACGTGGCGCTGATGCGCGAGCATCATGTCCATGCTTTTCTGGTGGGGGAGGCCTTTATGCGGGCGGTTGATCCGGGTGAGGCGTTGGCGCAGTTATTTGATTCAAGCAGGTCGGGTTAGCGTAGCGTAACCCGACAGGGGTAGTCAGTGAACTATCGGCGTGCATTCATTCCTGGAGGCTCGTTCTTTTTCACATTGGTGACGGAGCAACGGCGACCGCTATTAGCCTCGGCAGAGGCGGTGGATATTCTGAGCATGGCCGACCTACGAGACTGCCCCAGTGACACTTTTCGCTTGACACCATCGACCCTGCTCCCTTACCATATCCTCCAATCCTCCAATCCTCCAATCCTCCAATCCTCCAATCCTCCAGCTAATGGATTATTCACCATGAAACAGTCCGCGCTCCGTTTTAAGTTGTCGGTGCGGCGGATAAACGCTATTCATGAGCACCAAAAAAAATCGTGAAACTCACAGCTACAAAACGGGTAGTTGCCCTGATCGCCATCATCATTTGCATGGGGGAATTATTTTTTATGCTGGTTTTGGAGCATTCTGTATTGTTGCACAATATAGACAAGAGAATTATAGCCCCTTTAAATGCTGTCTTGTTGGTAGTAATAACAACGCCTTTCATCTACTTTTTTGTTATTAAGCCCTTTATTGTCGCCCGTGACGAGGCGCTTGCTCAAGTCAGCCATTTGGCACATGTCGATCCGTTAACGCAGCTAGCGAATCGGCGCCTCTTATTGAGCCATCTGGGAAAGGCTGCCGCCGACATCGCCAGATATAAAACATATGGGGCACTGCTGCTGCTGGATCTAGACGGGTTCAAGCCTGTAAACGACACCCACGGGCATGATGCGGGAGATGCGTTACTCGTTGAACTCGCTAAACGCTTACAATCCATTACCCGATCCGGGGACATTGTCTGCCGCCTGGGCGGCGATGAATTTGTTGTGTTGATTAGTCATCTCGGCATTGACGAACGAATAGCGCACGACAAGGCGTTGCTAGTAGCCAAAAAACTGATTAATCTAGTGGATAAGCCGTTTGATTTCAACGGCAAGGTGTCACGTGTGAGCGCCAGTGTTGGAATACGCCTTCTGGATTTCGCGGAACTGGATACGGAGACGGTAATTGGTGAGGCCGACAGCGCCATGTATCGTGCCAAACAAGCAGGGAAAGGATGTGCTGTTTTTTTCGAAAAATGAAATGTGAGCAGCGGGGTCAGGCAGGGTCACCTCATTAAAAAAGTGAGCGTAAAACGTATAAAAAGCGGCGTGTCGGGTGTTTTTCCTCAAGGAACGCCCGAAATGGAAGGCATATTGGGTTCGATTTATGGGTCCCCAATACTCCATTGGCTGAGGGCGCGCAGACATGAAGCAAAATCTCTCCCGGCAGTTGAAATGACAGCCCGTGATCTATCAGCGGTTCCTTACCGCGCCCCATGCACCACAATAGACTTCCCCTTTGCCGCGATCAGCTGTTGATCTTCAAGCCCCTTTAACACGCGGCCCACCATTTCGCGGGAACAGCCGACGATCCGCCCTAACTCCTGGCGCGTAATGCGAATTTGCATGCCATCGGGGTGAGTGATGGCATCGGGTTCTTTGCACAGGTCGAGCAGGGTGCGTGCGACGCGTCCGGCGACGTCCATGAAGGCCAGGCGGCCGACCATGCCGCTGGTTCTGCGCAGGCGCAAGGCCATCTGGCTGGCAAGTTCAAAAATAATATCGGGGTCTTCAATCGCCAATTGACGAAAACGCGGATAACCGATTTCGGCCACTTCGCACTGGCTGCGGGCGCGCACCCAGGCGCTGCGTTTTTTTTCTTCGTCGAACAGGCCCATTTCGCCGAAGAAATCCCCAGCATTCAGATATGACAAGACGATCTCATGACCGTCTTCATCCTCAATCAATACGGTTACCGAGCCTTCGATAATGTAATACAACACGTCAGTTGAATCACCGGCATAGATCAATACGCTTTTGGCGGGGTAACGACGTTTGTTGCAATGTGCCAGAAAGCGATCTATGGCTGGGCTGCTAATCTTCCTTTTAGTGGGCATGATGTGTCTCCTACGGGTCGCGGTGTTATACAGGGCGTCTTAAATGCGCTTGCTAAGATGTCTGTTGCCATGTATAGACATACCTGTATTAGCGGCTGATAGTAGGCGTTTATGAAGGTCAGGGCTGTGATAAGCTACTATAAAGATAATGGTCTTGCGGAGGAAGGGCATCATGAAAGCGCGAATCAAGTGGGTGCAGGATGTCATGTTTGTCGGTGAATCAGAAACCGGCCATGCGGTGGTGATGGACGGCGCGCCGGATATCGGTGGGCGCAATTTGGGCGTACGGCCCATGGAAATGCTGCTGCTGGGATTGGGGGGCTGCTCGGCCATTGACGTGATGCTGATTTTGAAAAAATCCCGTGAGGCGGTGGACGATTGCGTGGTGGAAATCGACGCACAGCGTGCGCCGCAGGATCCTAAGGTATTTACCCAGATTCATGTGCATTTTGTGGTCACAGGTAAGGCGTTGAAAGAGGCCACGGTGAAGCGGGCTATTGACTTGTCCGCCGAAAAGTACTGTTCAGTGTCGATTATGCTGGGTAAAACCGCCGTGGTTACGCATGATTACGAAATCCGCGAGATTGCATAAAATATGCTTGCTCCCAATCCCACGATAGGGTTACGCCACATCGCCTTACGCGTTAAAAATCTTGAGGTTTGCGAGGTTTTTTACGTTAAGTTGTTGGGCATGGCGATGGAATGGCGCCCCGACCCGGACAATGTGTATCTCACCTCCGGGCATGATAACCTGGCGCTGCATCGGGTGCCTGCTGAGTTGCCACCGATGGATGCATCAGAACGCCTCGACCATATCGGGTTTATTGTCGAGTCACCGCAGCAAGTGGATGTTTGGTATGACTTTCTTCGCGCGCATGATGTGCCCATGAAGACCGCGCCGCGCACCCACCGTGATGGCGCGCGCAGCTTCTATTGCCTGGATCCTGAGGGAGTGACTGTGCAAATGATTTATCACCCCCCCCTCAGTAAAAATAGTGCATAATACGGCGCTGAAATTACAGACGCGTGTGGGCGTCGTGCGGGGGGATGAATTGTGGTAAAACCGCTTAAAAAACTCAAGCTTCAGGGCTTTAACAACCTGACGAAATCGCTGAGCTTCAATATTTACGACATCTGCTATGCCAAAACGCCCAAGCAGCGTCGTGAATATATTGAATATATTGACGAGGCTTATAACGCCGAGCGTTTGACGCAGATTCTTACCGATGTGTCGAACATCATTGGCGCAACTATCCTCAACATCGCCCATCAGGATTATGATCCGCAGGGCGCCAGCGTTACCATGCTGATCTCGGAAGAGCCGGTGGCCGCGCGCGATATCTCCAATACCGAAGCGCCCGGCCCGTTGCCCGAGGCGGTGGTGGCGCATCTCGACAAAAGCCATATTACCGTGCATACCTATCCGGAAAGTCATCCCGGTAACGGCATCAGCACCTTCCGCGCCGACATTGACGTGTCTACCTGCGGCCGCATCTCGCCACTGAAAGCCTTGAACTACCTGATCCATACGTTTGAGTCGGATATCGTCATCATGGACTACCGCGTGCGCGGCTTTACGCGTGATATCACCGGCAAGAAACTGTTTATAGACCACAAGATCAATTCGATCCAGAATTACCTGTCTAGCGACACCAAAGACCGTTATCAGATGCTCGATGTCAACGTCTACCAGGAAAACATTTTCCACACCAAGATGATTCTGAAAGAATTTGATCTCGATAACTATCTATTTGGTACTGGTCAGAAAGACCTGTTACCCACAGAAAGTAAAAAAATCATGAAATGGTTGCGGCGGGAAATGGCCGAAATATTCTACGGACGTAATTTAAAAAAAGGTCTTAAAGTATAGTATGGGCGGCTGTGTTACATAACAGCCCCTTCTTTTATGATTCATCTCTCTGTGGAGTGGATCCATCTTTACCACTCACACTGTCTAAATCCAGCAACATTTCTTACCCTTGAAAACCCAACAAAAAACCGGCACATTACGTATCATTGGGGGGCGCTGGCGCAGTAGAAGACTGGCGTTCCCCAATGTGGAAGGCTTGCGCCCCACGCCGGATCGAGTGCGCGAGACGGTGTTTAACTGGTTACAGCCGGTGGTGCCGGGTGCTTGCTGTCTGGATTTATTTGCAGGCAGCGGTGCGTTGGGTTTGGAAGCGTTATCGCACGGCGCGGCGCATACCGTATTTGTTGATCAGGATGCGGCGGCGGCGCGCTGCATTCGCGAACATTTAACCACCCTCGATGTAACGGACGCACTGGTAATACAGTCCGATGTGCTGGCGTATTTGCAGGGCGGCGGTCGCTTCCGGCATCCTGCCTCTGGCGACACTTGTGCGTCCCTGCACGGCGCACAATGTTTTGGTGTGGTATTTATCGATCCGCCGTACCGACATTACGATCTATTGCAAACTTGTTGTGCGCGCCTGGAAGCCGGGGGCTGGCTTGC
>JANOOA010000274.1:0-9485 GCA_031421115.1 Gammaproteobacteria bacterium
ATGAACGTCAAAATTCGCTCTACGCTAAACCTTTATATACATGCTGGCATGGTCTCCGCGAGTTTTTAAAGATGCCCTTAACCCAGAGGTTTGTATGAACGTCAAAATTCGCTATTTCGCCAGCATGCGTGACCGCATGGGCCGTGCTGAAGACACGGTTACTGTTGATGGTGACACCCTCACCATTGCCGATTTATGGAAGCAGGTGGCGCCCGGCCAGCCCTTGCCCACCAGCACCCTGATTGCCGTGAATATGGAATACACCGATGCGTCGCAGAAGCTCAAAAACGGTGATGAAGTGGCCTTCTTTCCCCCGGTCACAGGAGGTTAGTCATGAGTGACGCTACCGCTATAAAAGTTATCGTCCAGGAAGAACCCTTTGACCCTTATCAGGTCACGGGAGCACATCAGGCGACATTTGACGCCAACAAGTGCGGTGGCATCGTTACGTTTGTCGGCACCATGCGTGACTATAATGACGGGCACACGGTTTCAACCATGCATCTGGATCATTATCCGGGCATGACCGAAAAACACATTGAGCGTGTCTGCCAGGAAGCCGCTGAAAAATGGGAAGTGATTGATATTCTGGTAGTACATCGTTACGGCAAAATCATGCCCAGCGACGCCATTGTGCTGGTGGCAGTATGGTCCGCGCACCGCGCCAATGCCTTTGACGCATGTCGCTTTGTAATCAATTATCTTAAGGAACGCGCACCATTCTGGAAACGCGAAGCCACACCGGCCGGCGAACGCTGGGTTGAACACAACACCAAAGACCCGGCCGCCGAAGCCGCCAGTGCCGCAGCGGCGCTTAAAAAACGTTCGGCATAACTCCCCCCGCTTTACGGATGGCTCCGATGGGGTGCGTTAAATATCTTTTGTTTTGACGCACCCTACCATTTCCCAACCTTTTTAGTCCTCTGACCCTTTAGAATCCCAGTAACCGTGCCGCTAACCGGCTGGAGGATGTCAGCGCGCGCAACCTCGCAAATCTGCGTCACTCGATAACCAGCAGGTTTTATACATGGCGACAGAAGTAGCGTGCGCTATGCGCACGGCTGGCCATGGTTTCGCGCGCACAGCGCACGCTACGATTTATGTCGTTGTGTATAGTCGGTATTTTCAAGCGTATCTTTGTATGTTAAAACCCTGATACTGATAACACTTCATAGAGATATTAGCCACCATGTCATTCCGCCTTAAAGCGTTGCTGGGGATTACGCTTATTCAAGCCCTGTTGCTGTTTATTTTAATATGGCACGGCTCGCGTGTCATGACATCTTCACATGAAACCGACTTAATGAAACACGCCACAACCGCCACCCGTCTGATTACATCCTTCGCCCAGCATGGGTTGCTTGCCACGGATTTGAACTCGCTGAAAAATACCATCGATCAAGCACTCATCAACCCTGACATTGTGTATGTCAGGGTTACAGGCAAAGAAGGGATCCTGGCCGAGGGAGGTGACAGCAAGGCGCTGGCAAGACCATTCAAGGCTGACCATGGTTATCAGGATGTTAACGATGGCACATTTGATATGTCGGCTGATATAACCATTGCAAATGAAAAACAGGGTCGCGTCGAAGTGGGTTTCAGTGTCGGCGAAATGAAAAACACCATCGCCATGGCACGCAATGAAACCATAGCTTTCGCCATAAGCACCATGCTGGTGATTACACTTTTTTCCTATCTGTTTGCCATGCACCTTACCCGTCGGCTGAATACCCTGAAGCTCGCAGCCCAACGCATTGCCGAGGGGGTATTTGGCCATCAAATCCCTGTACCAGGCGACGACGAGTTGGCACGAACTGCGGCGGCCTTTAATGATATGTCGCATAAACTGCATCTGCTGGATACTGCACGTAAACATGCCGAAACTGAAATAAAACAATTAAATATAGAGTTAGAAACGCGTGTTGTACTGCGCACTCATCAGCTCGAAACCGCAAACCAGGAACTGGAGCATCTTTCCTTGCACGATGCGCTCACCAAACTCCCCAATCGCACGCTTTTTCATGATCGTGTAGAGCAGGCGATTCTACTCGCCAAACGTGAAAAGAAATCTTTCGCACTCATGTCGCTGGACCTGAATCGTTTCAAGCCAATCAATGATACCTTGGGACATCATACCGGTGATCTGGTACTGCAGGAGGTGTCAGTACGTTTCGCACATTGTTTACGTCAATTTGACACGGTGGCGCGTATGGGAGGGGATGAGTTCGCAATCCTGCTACCCAATGTCACCACTATGGAAGATGTAATGGTGGTTGTAAATAAAGTCAGCAGAACCATCATTCAACCCATCGTAATTGATAACAGAACATTAACCATAGGCGCCAGCATGGGCATTGCCATGTTCCCTGAGCACGGCGACAACCTCACGACACTCATACGCCACTCAGATTCAGCCATGTATGTGGCGAAGCGCACGCAAAATGTATACGCTTTCTATAACTCAGAGATCGAAGAAGCGAATGAAGCCCACCTGCCATTACACCTTGATTTACGGCACGCAATTTATAATGGCCAACTTGTTTTACATTATCAACCAAAAATTGACTGCAGCTCCCATCGCGTTATTGGTGTCGAGGCGCTGGTACGGTGGCAACACCCCGAACAAGGACTGATATATCCTGACGCCTTTATTCCAATCGCAGAAAAAAATGGCTTAATAAAACCACTGACATTAAAAGTACTGGGAATGGCATTGCGGCAATGTGAACTGTGGCATCAAGCCGAAATGAACCTGAGCATGGCGGTGAATATCTCAGCGGTCGACCTTCAAGATCCGCTATTTCCGAAAAGCGTGGCCGGGATCCTGGCAAAATTCAGCGTACCCGCTTCCTATGTTGAACTTGAAATAACCGAAACCGCCATTATAGCTGACCCTCTACGCGCCATCGACAATATTACAAAACTAAATGCAATGGGATTGCAGGTTGCAATTGATGATTTCGGTACCGGCTATTCGTCCATGGCCTACTTGCAGAAACTGTTGGTAAAAGAAATAAAAATTGATAAATCTTTCGTGATGAAGATGGATAAAAACAAGAATGATGGCGTCATTGTGCGCAGCACGATTGATTTAGGCCATAACCTGGGCTTGAAGGTGGTTGCAGAAGGCGTGGAGAGCCAGGAATCCTGGGATCGCCTCAAGGAAATGGGCTGTGATTCCGCTCAAGGTTATTTTATGAGTCGGCCGATTCCCGCAAATCAGATTGCGCAATGGATCAAGGAATCACCTTTCGGTTCTGGCTAAAATTCTATCTCATCACAGAAGGGGCGTACGCAGGTGGCATGTAGCCACTTCCATTAACCCAGATTTTCCCTTAGCACTCTACTGTGGATCACATATTGGCGATGATGGCTTCGCCAAATCCCGAGCAGCTCACGAGCGTTGCTTCGGGCATCATGCGCGCCAGATCGTCGGTGACGGTGCGTTGTGCGATGGCGCCTGACACACCCTTGATGATCAAATCTGCCGCCTCGTTCCAGCCCAGATGCCGCAACATCATTTCAGCAGAAAGAATTACCGAGCTGGGGTTAACATCATTTTTTCCTGCATGCTTGGGTGCGGTGCCATGAGTGGCTTCAAACATGGCAATGGTATCAGACAAGTTGGCGCCCGGCGCGATGCCGATGCCACCCACCTGCGCAGCCAGTGCGTCAGAAATATAATCACCGTTGAGATTAAGCGTGGCGATGACACTGTAGTGTGCGGGATGGAGCAGAATCTCTTGCAGGAACGCATCAGCAATCACATCTTTGATGATAATCTCGCTGTCGGTGTTGGGATTGTGCAATGTACACCACGGACCTTTGTCAATTTCCCTGGCGCCAAATTCGTTTTTGGCGATGTCATAGCCCCAGCTTTTGAAACCACCTTCGGTGAATTTCATGATATTGCCCTTATGCACCAGGGTAACGGAGCTGCGGTTGTTGTCGATGGCGTACTGGATGGCTTTGCGTATCAGACGTTCAGTACCTTCACGCGACACGGGTTTGATGCCAATGGCTGAAGTGTCGGGAAAGCGGATTTTCTTCACGCCCATTTCATTGCGTAAAAAGTCGATAAGCTTTTTTACTTCGGGCGTACCCGCCGCCCACTCGATGCCAGCATAAATATCTTCTGAATTTTCGCGGAAGATCACCATGTCAACTTTTTCAGGCGCTTTCACCGGGCTGGGCGTGCCAGTGAAATAACGCACCGGACGCAGACATACGTAAAGATCAAGCGCCTGCCGCAACGCCACATTCAATGAGCGAATACCACCGCCAATCGGCGTCGCCAACGGCCCCTTGATGGAGACCGGGTATTCACGCACGGCCTTGAGCGTATCTTCGGGCAAGTGCATGTCTTTGCCATACACTTGCGTGGCTTTTTCACCGGCGTACACTTCCATCCAGGCAATGGATTTTTTGCCGCCATAGGCTTTTTTGAGTGCCGCATCCACCACAGTGCGCATCACCGGAGTCACGTCTACACCAATGCCGTCTCCTTCAATAAAGGGAATAATCGGACGTGCCGGAACATTCAGCGAGAAATCCGGATTAACGGTGATTCTCTCGCCGTCGGCGGGGACGGTAATTTTGGCGTAGCTCATGAACACTCCCTATACATCAAAGTCAAACAGGCATTGGCGCATATTCTACCAGAAGTAGGCGCCTCCAGGCGGCAGTTCGATGCAGCTACCGCACGAGTGAGTGGTATAATATCCCCATGCCAAAAATTATCCTGTTCAACAAACCTTATGACGTGCTGACCCAGTTCACCGATGAAGCGGGGCGTGAAACCCTGCTTGATTATATTGACTTGCCCGAGGTTTACCCCGCTGGACGACTGGATTACGACAGCGAGGGTTTGGTGGTGCTCACCGACGATGGTGTGCTGCAACACCGCATCAGCGACCCGCGTTACAAAATGGAAAAAACTTATTGGGCGCAGGTAGAAGGCGTGCCAGACGCCGCCGCATTGCAGACCCTAAAACAAGGCATTATGCTGAACGACGGCAAGACTGCGCCTGCCCAGGCACGCCTGATGACGGAACCTGCAGGTCTCTGGCCACGATCGCCACCGATCCGCTACCGGGCGACTATCCCCACTGCTTGGATTGAGCTCAAAATCAGCGAAGGGCGCAATCGCCAGGTGCGGCGCATGACGGCGGCGGTGGGCCACCCCACTCTGCGTTTGATACGCTATGCCATCGGTGACTGGACGCTGGACGACCTCGCGCCTGGCTCATGGAAAGAGAGTTTTTTGCCGATACAGGACATACCGAAAAATTCTTTGAGTGCAAGGAAAACATCCCCATGACCTGGAAGCCGCATGTCACCGTTGCCGCCGTCATTGAACGCGAAGGCCGCTTTTTGATGGTGGAAGAAAAAAGCGAAGGCCGACTGGTCTACAATCAGCCCGCAGGACACCTCGACGAAGGCGAAGGGCTGATCGCTGCGGCGATCCGCGAAACTCTGGAAGAAACTGCGTGGCGTTTTGTACCGACTGCGCTGATCGGTTTCTATCGCTGGCAACACCCGCAAAAAGGCAGCACTTATTTGCGCGCCTGCTTTACGGGCACCTGCCATGGTCACGACCCCCTGCTCAAGCTCGACAGAGGGATTGTACGTGCGCTGTGGATGTCACGCGCCGAGATCATGGCGCACGTTGACCATTTGCGCAGCCCACTGGTCATCCAGTGCATTGATGACTATCTGGCGGGCAAACGCTACCCGCTGGAGATTATGAATGATCATCACTTTATTGAAGTGTCCATATCGAGGGACACGATCAATGCCTCCAAGGACACGGATGAAGACGCGCCACAACGAGGCAGCGCGGCTGCCTGACCACGCCCTTTACCTCACGCTCGATCAAGGCGGCCACGCCAGTCGCGCATTGGTATTTGATGCCAGCGGCAAAATAATCGCCAGCGACTTTCAGCCTATCGCCGTCAACTACCCGCAACCCGACCGGGTGGAACACGACCCGCATGAACTCATCACTTCATTGCGCACCGCCATCAACAACGTCATCACCCAACTTGGCACACGTAGCACAGATATCGTTGCCGCCGGGTTAGCCACCCAGCGTTCCAGCCTCGCATGTTGGGACAAAACTACTGGCGCGGCGCTATCGCCGATTATCAGTTGGCAAGACCGGCGCGCACATCACCAGTTACAACAGTTTGAATCACAGCGACAGGCGATTCATCAAAAAACCGGGCTATTCCTTAACGCGCATTATGGCGCCAGCAAACTGTGCTGGTGCCTGGATCACCTGCCCGCCGTCCGTGCAGCCCAACACAACGGCACGCTCGCCTGTGGCCCCTTGGCGAGCTTTGTGTTGTTCCACTTGCTGGAAGAACGCCCGCTGTTCGCCGACCCCGCCAATGCGTCGCGCACTTTGTTGTGGAACATCAGCACCGGCGACTGGGATGATGCATTGCTGACACTGTTCGGTGTGCCACACACCCTTCTGCCGCGCTGCGTACCCACCCGGCACAGCTTCGGTCATCTGCGTATCAATGATTTTTCTATTCCACTCACCGTGACCAATGGCGACCAATCCGCCGCCCTGTTCGCCTTTGGCACACCACAGGCAGACATCGCGTATATCAATGTCGGCACCGGCGCATTTGTACAGCGCGTTAGCCAACAGCGTCCTCATCATGCGCGTCTGCTCAGCAGCGTCGTCATGCAAACCGCCGAACACACCACCTACACACTGGAAGGCACCATCAACGGCGCCTCCAGTGCCCTGCAATGGGCGAGTAACACGCTGGGTTTATCCAATATCGAACCCAGCATGGAAAACTGGCTCACCCAGCACATCACGCACGCCAGCACGCGAAGCACCGCGCCGCTGTTGTTCCTCAACGGCGTCTCCGGCCTTGGCGCACCGTACTGGATAGCCGATTTTCACTCGCAGTTTATTGGCGCAGGCGAAGCGTGGGAAAAGATGGTGGCAGTCGTTGAAAGCATCGTGTTTCTGCTGCACACCAACCTGTGCGAAATGGAAAGCGCTTGCCCTGCACCGCGCACCATCGTCATCAGCGGCGGCTTGGCCACACTCAATGGCCTGTGCCAACGCCTCGCCGATCTTTGCGGCCTGCCTGTGTACCGCCCCGCAGAATGCGAAGCTACTGCACGCGGCACCGCGTTTTTACTGGCCGGGTCAGAGACAATGTCCGATCACTGGAGCCTGCACAATTCTGAGCATAGCCCGGAATACATGCCTGACACGATTTTCACACCTGCACCTAACCCTGCTTTGCAGGAGCGTTACCGCCTGTGGCAGCACGCCATGCCGAAATATGCAGAAACCATTGGTCACAGAGTCCGTGATGTATAACGATATTACCTTTATAATATCAAATAATGAAATAAGGGGACGCCACCCTTTATAAATACGAGGATTTTCAAATGAAAGCGACCGCCGAATTACAGGTCATCCCGATAGGCAGTGGCGTCTCTGTCAGGCAAGAGATTACCCATGTTATTAAACTACTCCAGGAATATAATTTTATTGTTGAGACACATGCCTCGGGCACCAACATTGAAGGTGAGTTGACGGATATTCTCACCACCGTCGAAAAAATACATGACATGTTACACAAAGAGGGCTGTGTTCGCCTGGTGAGTTATTTGAAGGTGGAAACTCGCATTGATAAGGCACCGACTTTGGCGGGGAAGCGGCTGTGAGGAACGAGACACGCAGTCGCATGCTGTTAACCCTGAAAGAACATGAGACATTGCGCGCGGCACGGCTGGCTGGTGTGCCAAATGCCGAATGCTCGCTGGATCTGGGTCGAACGACAATAACCGTTGCAGTGGGGTCTGAAGGGTGGCACTGGCAAGGTCAATTATTTCCCTATCTTGAAACCTGCAATGACAGAACCATTTACTGCTGGATTGACGAGTCATTTCAACCAGTGTCGCGGTACACCACATCGCTGATCAAACTGGTGCCGACACAGTGGGGGCCACCGACCTTCGAGATTGATGGCATCAAGATGCTGCCCACGGCACAAACCTCTCCCTATGCAGATGCCGAACGCAAGGTTGCCTTGATTCAACCGCGTGGCAAAGTGATCTTGGATACCTGTGGCGGCCTCGGTTATTTTGCCGCGTGGTGTATGCAGGGCCAGGCCAGGCAGGTGCTGTCTTATGAAAAAAATCCCGACGTGATGTGGCTGCGCAATCTGAATCCGTGGTCACCCCAGACTGATGATGTGTTGAGTTTAACACTGGGGAATATTTGTGAACAGATTGTGTCGCTGCCCAGCGGCTCGGCCGATGCGATTTTGCACGATCCACCGCGCTTTGGTATTGCAGGCGAACTTTATTCTCAGGTTTTTTATGATCAGCTTGCCCGCGTCTTAAAGCGCAACGGTAAACTGTTTCATTACACTGGCGCACCCAACAAATTAACCAGCGGCCGCGACGTTCCCAATGAAGTGGCGACACGCTTGCGGCGCGCAGGTTTTGTCGCAGAGTTGAGCGGCGATGGGGTGCTGGCAGTGAAGAACCAAGATTGATATACAGATCGATATCGATTACACCGAGTCCAGCCTCACAGGAAGTACACACGGCATGTCATAGAACTGACTATAAATCCTGTTCTTTCATTTCCTGTTTATAGCGTTGGCGCTCCGCTTCTTCTTTGATAACCGCGTCGATTTCACGCATGATATTCTCCACGTCTGCCGGCTTTTCGCTACGTTCGAAACGTCCCGTCAACTCGACACCGGGATTCAGATCCCCCTTCTCGTAGAGCGACCATATCTCCATGCCATAGTCGGTAACAAGCAGCTCAGGTGCAAACTGACCAAAATAAACCGCCAGATTATTAATATCGCGCAGCAACATGCTACAAGCGTTGTTGTTGCCAGCCGCGTCAACGGCTTGAGGAAGATCAATGATAACTGGTCCGTCGCTGCTGACAAGCACGTTATATTCAGACAAGTCGCCGTGGATAATTCCGGCACAGAGCATGAGCACCACCTGGGTGATCAGCATGTTGTGGTATTCGCGCGCCTGCTCTGCTGTTAGCACCAGGTCGTTGAGCCGGGGGGCAACATCGCCACTCGCGTCAGTCACCAGCTCCATCAGCAGTACGCCGTCAAGGAAATTATAGGGCTGCGGAACACGCACGCCAGCGGCGGCAAGACGGTATAGCGCCGCCACCTCCGCGCTTTGCCAGGCTTCTTCCTGGGTTTCGCGGCCGTGGCGACTGCCCTTTTCCATCGCGCGGGCACGGCGACTGTTTCTTACCTTGCGGCCTTCGGTGTAATTAACGCTCTGACGAAAACCGCGCTTGTTAGCTTCTTTGTAAACTTTGGCACAGCGAATCTCATCGCCACAACGCACTACGTAGACCATAGCCTCTTTTCCGCTCTTGAGCTGACGGATCACGCTATCGACAAGACCTTCTTCGTCCAATGATGCAATTCTTGTGGGAGTTTTCATGGGAACTTCTTTCC
>JANOOA010000275.1:0-27130 GCA_031421115.1 Gammaproteobacteria bacterium
CCATAGGGGAAACCCCGCCCCAGCATGCCCGCAACCCAACCGGACATCCAGAAACGCAACACTGACCCCAGTGCGCCACCCGCCGCAATTGCCAACACTTGTTTCAATTCGCACCTGGGCACTTATGAAAAACTGTGTTCGGGATAACATCCCATGTTGCAATAAGTATGAAAATACAGAGCTTCATTTTTTGGATTTATCCAGATCGCGCAACCGCGCAAGCTTTTCTGAAATTTTCATTTCGAGGCCACGCTGCACCGGATAATAATACCTTTTCTCACCCATTTCTTCAGGAAAGTATTTTTCACCGGCGGCATAGGCCTGATCTTCATCATGTGCATAACGGTAGTCTTTGCCGTAATCCAGCTCTTTCATTAAGCGCGTGGGCGCATTGCGCAGGTGCAAGGGCACGTCCAGCGTGCCCAATGTGCGAGCATCCTTCATTGCCGCACCAAATGCAGTATATACGGCATTACTCTTGGCGGCGCAGGCCATATACACTACCGCCTGGGCCAGTGCCAGCTCACCCTCGGGGCTGCCGAGCCGTTCTTGTACGTCCCAGGCATTCAAGGCTAATTGCAGGGTGCGCGGGTCAGCATTGCCAATGTCTTCGCTGGCCATGCGCGCAATGCGCCGTGCCAGATAGAGCGGATCGCAGCCGCCATCCAGCATACGCGCCAGCCAATATAATGCAGCATCAGGGTTTGAACCGCGCACGGATTTATGCAGCGCCGAAATCTGGTCGTAAAAATATTCCCCACCTTTGTCAAAACGCCGCACGCCGCCTGACAACACATCATTCAATAATGCTTCCGTCACTACTTCACGACCATTGTCGGCATGCGCCAGATCAGCAACCATTTCCAGAAAATTCAGGGCGCGACGTGCATCACCGTCGGCCGCTTCGGCGATGTGGTTGCGCACGGTGTCGGGTACGTCAAGCGTGCGATTCCCCAAGCCCTGCACTGTATCAGTTAAAGCACGGTCGATAATCTGGCGAATGTCGGCAGGCTGTAAACTTTTCAGCACGTAGACACGGGTGCGCGACAACAAGGCGTTGTTCAGTTCGAACGAGGGATTTTCCGTAGTGGCGCCAATAAAAATAAACGTGCCGTCTTCGACAAAGGGAAGGAAAGCATCTTGCTGCGATTTGTTAAAGCGGTGGACTTCATCCACAAACAGCACCGTGCCCTGTCCCTGTTCGGCGCGCACCTGCTGCGCCTTATCCACGGCGCTGCGGATTTCTTTGACGCCCGCCAGCACCGCTGACACGCTCAAAAACTGCGCTTGTGCATGCTGCGCAATCATGCGCGCCAAGGTGGTCTTGCCCGTGCCAGGTGGCCCCCACAGAATCATGGAATGCAATTTGTCGGAGGCTATTGCGAGACGCAGTGGTTTGTCGGCGCCGAGCATGTGAGACTGACCCGCAAAATCCTCAAGTCGCGTCGGCCGCATACGGTCAGCCAAAGGCTGAGCCTTTGATTGATCAGGGGATTGACCAGGAACAGACCGTGCAGTATAAGTTTCGGATTTCACTGATATACCAGGTTCAATAAAACAAAAAATGGCGCCTGGTACTATATCATGAAAAAGTCAAAAAAGCGGAAATTCAACGGATGGAAATTGGTGTTATATCTTTTATAATTATATATTTAGAGGGGTTTTTTATAAAAATCCCTACCCGCGTCCGTGCCGGCAGGGTGGTGGGAAACTAAAAACGAAATCCAGTCTGCACGCCTAACGCTACTTCTTTGCTGCTACCCATTACACCCACATCAATATGCACCCCAAACGGCGAAAACCCCAGACCCACTGTGGCGACACTGGTGTCGCTGTCGCTCAGGTTATGGCGGTATCCTAAACGCACTTGGAAAAGATCAAACGCATCCAGCTCAACGCCGATACCTGCGTATTGAGTAGGCGTGTCGAAGCCCTTTGCGATGGGATCATTTTCCAGCAAATCAAGATCCATGCTCACGACTGACCAACTGGTTTGATGCATTGCGCCCACCCGCACCTGGGGTTTCGTTTCTAATTTATTGCCCAATGCCGTGATATAACTCTTGGGAAGCAGGTTTTTTATCACTGCCCCGGCTTTCCAGTTGTTCTTGAAATCTTTGCCCAGACCCACATCAAAGTTGACGCTGTTATAGGATTTTTTACCTTCATCAAGCGTCGCATCGGCGGTTTCAATATCAAGCGCATAATCAAAAGTATCTACTTTCTGAAATTTGGGTGTCATACCCACGCCTACACCACCCAGGAACTCAAATTCTTTTGCCAGCGCAATACCCACTTCACTGATCACGGCACCGCGTCCCAGTACCCTGGAGGTCATGTTAGTCGTCGGGTCAACAATCGAAGGAGGGGTATTGGTTTCCAGTCCGTTCAAAACTATCTGAATTCTATCCAGATCGCTCTGGGTAATATCAAGCGCCATGCCGCCCATGGCACGCCCGGCCACAAACACCGAGGCTCCGATTTTCTTACTGGGGATGCCCATCGCGGCACCTGCCATGATTTCTAATTCCAGATCACGATTTGAAAGCGTACCCAGCCCAGCGACCAAGGCCTTACCCGTACTCACCACCAAATCCTTCGCCGGAGGTAATGGCGCCGCATTGTAAGCAGTGATCGCATTACTAAATTTATCCATGGTGTTATTACCCTGGAAAGTATCCAGTCTATCTATAAACTCATCCTGATCGGCAATGCGAATGCTGAGAATAGGCAGCTCGAGGCTAAAATCTTCATCTTTGGTGGCGGTTGCCAGTAACGCCGGATTAAAAAACGCCGCATTGGCGCTGGTGCCTGAGGCTACACCCGTGCCACCCATGGCCATGGATCGCGGGTCAAAGGTGCCAAATGGCATGGCCTGCGCCATACCCCACGGGCCAATCAACAAAGACATGCCTAACCATAATGATTTTTTGTTCATAGATATCCTCACTTGTTTGTATTTTTTACTATAGGCGAGCCCGCTAATCCTACCCGCTTCACAAATTATCGGCGAAGCATCAGCAAAACTCTAACGCCGTGGAGCAAAGCTTGTCAACGAATATCACGCAGACAAAATAAGCGTGCGCGTATCGGCGCGGGCGGTGCGGCTGGGCAATGCGCTGACCAGCCGTTGCATTACGCGCGCAGCCGTCAGGCGATAAGCAGTCAATTTGCCACCATACACGGTGAGCAGCCGTGGGTGTTCTGGCCTGTCTACATGCAAAATAGTTTCGCGGGGACGGGAAAACGCCTTGCCCTCGCCCACCGGCAGCACCCGCAATCCGGCAAAGGCCGATAAAATCACGGGCTGGTTACGATAGGCCGGAAAATAATGCCCAAGGGTTTGCATCAGATAGTCCTGCTCGTGTGGTTGTGGCAGGGGCAGGATCGGTGTCGCCGGGTCATCCTTATATACTGTTTCAGTGGTGCCGACCAAGGTGTTACCCTGCCACGGCATGACGAACACAGCGCGCTGATCTTGTGGCGCTTCCACATAGTAGATGCCGTGGGTAATATTACCCGCCACCACCAGATGAGTACCTTGCACCAGATCAACCGCAAGCTGTGCTGGCGCGGGTGTAATATGGCCTAGCACACGATTAACCCACGGCCCCGCCGCGTTAACCAGCACCGTTGTCTCGCAGGTGTGGGTTTGGCCGTTATGCTGGTAGGTGACGCTACAACTGTCCTCATGCAGGTGCGCGCCAGTGAACGTGGCTGGCATGTGCAAGTGCGCACCCAATGTTTGCGCCGAACGCATCACTGCACGGGTCAGGGCAGCATCATCGGTCTGCCCATCCCAGTATTGAAACACCGCTTCAAGATCATCGGTTGCCAGACCATCCAGATCGTCCCACTCACTATTTGGCACCCGGCGAAAACGCGCTGCTTTGTCCATATCACCCAGCAGGGCATACAAACTCAAACCCACGCGTAACTGTGCTGGACGACGCGTAGTATTGCTGTAGATCGGGATATAAAAAGGTTGTAACTGAATCAGATCAGGGGCGAGCTTGAGGAGCAACTCACGTTCATGCAGGCATTCGCGCACCAAGGCCATCTGCCCGCTTTCCAGATAACGTAAACCACCATGAATCAGCTTGCTGGAGCGGCTGGAAGTGCCGTGGGCCAGGCTGTGTTGCTCAAGCACCAGCACTGAAAAACCACCCGCTGCTGCCGCCTGCGCAATGCCTGCACCGTGGATGCCACCGCCGATAACGACTAGATCATAATAGTTTGTCATGCGAGACAGGTTGTTCAAAACATCCCTGCTTACGCAACAACGGATAACGCAGCATTTCACCAATGGCCATGGTTTCAATCAGGCTCGCGCCGCGTGCCGCCAGCAGCAAAGCAATCTCAGGGTTGGTCACTTCGTAAAGCGCCCATTGCCACGGGCCAATCCACAACACGTCGTCAGGCGGTTCTTGCGCATCCATGCGCCCACCGCACTTGGGCATCCTGCCCGGCGGCGGTATTTTTTTGTAATTGCAAAAAAGATAATTCGGCGCCAATGCGGTGGCTGCGCTTCGCGTGGCCGCATCCCACTGGTGCATTACCCAGCCCACGCGCACCTGCTGCATGGCCCGCGCACAGCGCACTGCCAGCCGGTCAAACGAAATCAGCACGCACTGACCAAGTGCCGGATCCAATACTTTTAATATCGCCTTCACCACGTTTTCAATGCCAAACGCCTTAAGACTTTCTTCTTTCATTTCAACAAACGCAGTAGCATGCGGCCACTTTTTCAGCAAAGCCACCACGTCAGCCAGTGTGGGAATCGCAACATCAGTGAATTTATCACCTAAGCGGGCTGTCTCGTTGACGTAAATACCCGCAAGCTGCGCTGCCGTCATGGACAATAAATGTTGATCAAGCCCTGCAGTACGCTGCAAGGTCGCATCGTGACACACCACCGGCACCCCATCTGCTGTGAGCTGCACATCAAACTCAATATAACAAGCACCCGCCTGCAACGCCGCTTCGAACGCGACCAAGGTATTTTCAGGGTAATGTTTGGCATAGCCGCGATGGGCGATCAGGTGTGGTATTTTCATTTAGATATGTTAACTGTTTTTGTTGTGGACAACCATGCCCAAGGTATTGCCGAAAAGAATAACAAGATCAAATGAATAATACAATGCGGGGGAGCGATGGCTGACGCCTATGAGGCTGTACCCAATCACTCCAATCTACACCAAAATCAGTTCATGCTTCTATGCTGCGTAGACAAAAAACTTGATGTTCCCTCTTTCAATGTAGATATGTTCTGAAAGTTGCTACTTTGTAGACGTCTTATTTCCGCTTTCTACTGGCGGGTTTAAATTTGGTACTGGATCGCTTGCCAGTTTTTTCTTTTTCATCGCGCGTGGGCGCGGGTGAATCGGTTGATCGGGCGCCACGGGGTGACTTGGTGGGTTTTGCAATTGGCTCGTCAGAGATCGGTTCAGGGGTTATTCCCGCAGCGCGCAACAAGGTATCAATATCGCGGTCATCGAGTTCTTCCATTTGTCCCCGACGCAAGCCTTTACGCAAGGTAATCGGTCCGTAGCGCACCCGCATCAAGCGACTGATTTTTACGCCTTGGCTTTCCCACAGACGGCGCACTTCGCGGTTGCGCCCTTCTTTGAGTATCACATGAAACCAATGATTGATGCCCTCGCCCCCGGCGTCGATAATCGCATCAAAGTTGGCCATGCCGTCATCCAGCATTACGCCCCGTTTGAGACGTTCCAGCATGGCGTCATCGACCTTGCCGAGAATACGCACGGCATATTCACGCTCTACTTCGGTGGAAGGATGCATCAGTTTATTGGCCAGATCGCCATCGGTGGTCAATAACAGTAAACCAGCCGTGTTGAAATCCAGGCGCCCCACTGTTATCCAGCGCGCGTTACGCAGCTTGGGCAATTTGTCAAAAATAGTGAGGCGACCTTCTGGATCAGAGCGCGTACACACCTCGCCTTCGGGTTTGTAATATACCAATACCTGACGCTTGGGCGTCTCTAAACGGTAGCTTTGCAGTGTGCGACCATCAATAGCGATATTATCTTCTGCCGTAACACGATCACCGAGTTTGGCGGGCAGATTATTAATCGTAATGCGTCCGTCGGTGATCCACTCTTCAATTTGGCGGCGTGAGCCGTGGCCCGCATTTGCCAATACTTTTTGCAGCCTCTCCGCCGCTGTTTGCCCACCTGTTATGCGCCCGTGATCTGGGCGCGCATCGCCACCAGTGGATGGCCGCTCACTACGCTTTGAAATCGGCTTCTTAACCATGTGCGGATGCTTCGTTAGTATCGGCCTTGGTATCATTGGCCGCCGGATAGAGCTGAACTATATTGCTACCGGGGTTACTATCGGGACTATTATTATCGGACATAGGGTTGATCTCTGATTGATTCAAGTGCATCTGTGTGGGTATGCCATCAAGACTGCTGATCTCGGCCAGTGTGGGCAAATCACCCAGGCCTTTCAAGCTGAAGAAATCCAGAAATTCGCGCGTCGTGCCATACAATGCGGGGCGGCCGGGTACTTCGCGGTGACCCAATACACGCACCCACTCACGCTCCTGCAACGTTTTAATAATGTTGGAACTCACTGCCACGCCACGAATGTCTTCAATTTCGGCACGTGTAATGGGCTGGCGATAGGCAATCAATGCCAGCGTTTCCAGTAACGCGCGTGAGTAACGCGGCGCGCGCTCTTCCCACAAGCGTGAAATCCACGGCGCCAGCGCTTGCTTAACCTGAAAACGGTAGCCGCTGCTCACCTCTTTTAGCTCAATACCGCGCGATTCGCATTCCTGCTGCAACACGGACAGTGCCTGGCGTAGCTCATCACGCGTGGGGGCAGCATCTTCAGTTGACTGCTCAGGGTGCGCAGGCATAAACAACACCGCTAACTGATCAACGCTCAGCGGATGATCAGCCGCCAACAATGCGGCTTCAATAATATTTTTAAGTTGTTGCGAATTCATCGCTCACCCCCTGTATGGATTGACGCGGAACTTTAACGTAGATCGGTGAAAATGTATCGGTTTGAATCAGTTCAAGTAATGACTCTTTAATTAACTCGAGCACTGCAAGCAAGGTTACCACCACCCCCTGACGTCCTTCTTCAACAGTAAACAGCGTGGTAAATTCCGTGAAATTATCTGCATTCACGGCGCTAAGAATATTAGACATGCGCTCACGCACCGACAAGGCCTCGCGTTGCACATGATGATGCGAAAACATCTCGGCACGCGTCAACACATCTTTGAGCGCCAGCAGCACCTCATGCAGAGACACCTGGGGCGCCAGCCGCATCACTTGAGTGTCTGGCCGTTCAGCAGACACCGTAAATATATCGCGCCCCAGTTGCGGCAAAGCCTCAACGTCAGTGGCAGCGCGTTTATAGCGCTCGTATTCCTGCAAACGGCGTATCAATTCGGCGCGTGGATCACCCTCTTCACCTTCCGCCACACCGGGCGGACGCGGTAACAACATACGTGATTTGATCTCCGCCAGCATCGCCGCCATCACCAGATATTCCGCCACCAGCTCCAGTTGCAAACCTTTCATCAGCTCAATGTACACCATGTACTGACGGGTGATTTCAGCCACCGAAATATCGAGGATTTCAAGGTTCTGACGCTTGATGAGATACAACAGCAAATCCAGTGGCCCTTCGAAGGTTTCAAGAAATACTTCAAGCGCATCCGGTGGAATATACAGGTCACGCGGCAGCGTGTTGAATGCTTCACCGCGCACCAGCGCAAAGGGCGGCGCGGCGTCTTGCGGCACCGCTGATACTTCATTTTCCACATTAACCATACTGGGCATCATAATGTTTCATAAAGAAAAATAATCCAACCCCATCACCTGACGCACTTCCGTTAGTGTCTCGCGCGCCACGGCACGCGCAACCTCGGCGCCTTCTTTTATAATCTTGCGCACCACCTCTGGGTTAGCCACAAACTCCGCCGCCCGTTCCCGGATCGGCGCCTGCTCCGCCAGCACTGCATCAATCACGGGACGTTTGCATTCGATGCAACCGATGCCTGCCGAACGGCAACCCTGCTGCACCCACTGCTTCACATCATCGCTGGAATAAACCTCATGCAACTGCCACACCGGACATTTGTCAGGGTCGCCCGCATCAGTACGACGCACGCGCGCCGGGTCGGTCGGCATGGTGCGCAACTTACGTTCCACTGCGGCCGGGTCTTCGCGCAAGCTAATGGTGTTGCCATATGACTTTGACATTTTCTGGCCGTCCAACCCCGGCATTTTTGAGGCGGGTGTCAGTAGCGCCTGTGGCTCAGGCAAAATAACCCTGCCGCCCCCTTCCAGATAACCCATCAACCGTTCACGATCACCCAGGCTGAGGTTTTGCTGCGCCGCAAGCAGGGCGCGCGCTGTTACCAACGCTTCGTGATCACCCTGCTCTTGATATTGCTTGCGTAGAGACTGATAAAGCTTGGCATTTTTTCCGCCCATTTTTTCTGCGGCAGCTTCAGCACATTCGGCAAAGTCTTTTTCACGTCCGTAAAGGTGATTAAAACGCCGTGCGATTTCACGCGTCAGCTCAATGTGCGGTACCTGGTCTTCACCCACCGGCACCAGACTCGCTTTGTAAATCAGCACATCAGCACTTTGCAGCAGCGGATAACCGAGAAAACCGTAGGTCGACAAATCTTTTTCGCGGAGCTTTTCCTGCTGATCTTTATAAGTCGGTACGCGCTCCAGCCAACCCAGCGGCGTAATCATCGACAACAGCAAATGCAGCTCAGCGTGTTCCGGTACGTGCGACTGTATAAACAGCGTAGCCGAGGCTGGATCCACCCCGGTTGCCAGCCAGTCAATTACCATGTCCCATACGCTGTTGGCGATGATGCCGGGATTTTCATATTCCGTGGTCAGCGCATGCCAGTCGGCGACAAAGAAAAAGCATTGGTATTCGTGTTGCAAGCGTATCCAGTTTTTCAAGACGCCATGATAATGACCCAGATGCAGTTGACCGCTGGAGCGCATGCCCGACAGCACGCGTGGTTTTGGGTTGGCTATGGAATTCAAAGGTTTATCCTAAAATTATAAACCAATCATGGAATATAAGCCGGTCTGAACGATTTTGACAAATGGCGTCATAATATAACCCAGCGCACCGCTGATCAGCAGCCCCAACAAAATAAAGAAGCCGAAAGGCTCAATGCGGTTATAGGCGTGAGCCAGCCGATCCGGCAATAATCCCGCCATCACGCGTCCACCGTCGAGTGGCGGCAATGGCAGCAGGTTCAGCACCATCAGCATCACGTTAATCGAAATACCCGCCGCACCCATATACACCAGCGGACGCGACAGCATATCAAGCTGCCCCCCCAGCAACAAACCCACCTTCATCAGCAGCGCCCACAGAATCGCCATCAGCAGATTAGCCACAGGGCCGGCGAGCGCCACAATGGCCATGTCGCGCTTGGGGTTACGCAGGTTTTCCCAGGACACCGGCACTGGCTTGGCCCAGCCAAACATAAAGCCACCCATCATCAGCAACAGGCCCGGCACCAGCAAAGTGCCTATCGGGTCGATGTGTTTGATAGGATTGAGTGTTAAACGCCCCAGCATGAACGCCGTAGAATCGCCAAGGCGGCGCGCCACCCAGCCATGGGCTACTTCATGTACAGTAATGGCGAACAAAACCGGCAGCGCCCATACCGCAATAAGCTGCATCGTATTAAGATTATCCATCGGTGTAGTGTAACCCTAAAAACGGCAAGTCCCCATTATCCCATAAAAGGCCGCACATCACCCTTCCCTTCTCTGGCAATGACAGCCACGCCCTTGACAAAATCCACCACGGTGGTAGGCAGATTGCCGCAATAGCCACCATCCACCACTACATCAACGTGATGCTGAAGGCGCTCATAAATCTCCTGCGGGTCAGTCATCGGACCTTCCTCGCCTTTATTGATTGGGGGCAGTCTCAGGGTTGAGCTGACCAGCGGCTCGCCCAACGCCTCCAGCAGCGCCAGCACAATGGGGTGATCGGGCACGCGAATGCCGATAGTCTTGCGCTTGGGATGCTGTAAACGTCGCGGAACCTCATGGGTCGCAGGCAAGACAAAAGTATAGGCACCCGGCGTATTGGCCTTGAGCAGGCGAAACATCGCGTTATCGACAGTCGCATAAGTAGCGATCTCCGACAGGTCACGGCATATCAGTGTCATATTATGTTTATCGTCGAGCTGGCGCAGGGTGCGAATCCGATCCATCGCCGTTTTATTGCCAATCTGGCAGCCCAAGGCATAACAGGAATCGGTGGGATAAACAATCACGCCACCCGCACGCATCACCTCCACCACCTGCCTGATCAGGCGCGGCTGTGGGTTTTGCGGGTGAATTTCTATTAAAGAGGACATCGAACTCTGCCTGAAAAATAACTATATTTTAATTAAAAACAATATTTTAAGGTATACTTTTAAAGTAAAATATAACTTTATGAAAGTTGCCGGAAATCATGCCCTCCATGCAAAAGTCAGCTAAAATACCACAATCCTAAAAATAGCGCCTCAATCAATCCACGGGCATCATCCCATAGGTCTTGCATAGATACATGAAGCTTTTATTTGATTTCCTCCCAATCTTTCTATTTTTTATTGCCTACAAAGTTTACGATATTTATACTGCGACTATCGTTGCAATTGTAGCATCATGCCTGCAAGTGGCATTTCTCTGGCTTAAGCATCGCCGCGTAGAGCCCATGCACATCATTACACTGATATTGATTGTGGTGCTGGGCGGCGCGACCTTGATATTCAAGGATGAAGCCTTCATCAAATGGAAGCCCACCGGGGTCAACTGGATGTTTGGCATCGCCTTTCTCGGCAGCCAGTTCATCGGCAAAAAAACCATTCTCGAACGCCTGATGAGCGTCAATATCACCCTGCCCGCCGAAATCTGGACACGCCTCAACGCCGCATGGGCGCTGTTTTTCATTTCCCTGGGCTTTATCAATTTATATGTAGCCTATAACTATGACACCGATACCTGGGTAAACTTCAAACTGTTTGGCATGATGGGATTGACGATTGCGTTTATACTGGCGCAGGCAGTTTATTTATCGCGGCATGTCAAACATGAAGACGCCGCAACAGAAAATACCAAGGACAACCCATAATGCTCTACGCCATTATCAGCCAGGATATTCCCGATAGCCTGGAACGCCGCCTGGCAGTACGCCCCGCTCACCTGCAACGCCTGGAGGCACTGCGCGATGCCGGGCGTCTGGTGCTGGCCGGCCCGCATCCCGTTATCGACAGCGAAAACCCAGGGGCTGCCGGGTTCAGCGGTAGCCTGGTGGTGGCAGAATTTACATCGTTGCTCGAAGCCCAGGCGTGGGCAAATGCTGATCCTTTTGCCACGACGGGCGTCTACGAAAAAGTCACCGTTAAGCCATTCAAGAAGGTGCTACCTTAAATGTCCGAAGTTAATTCACAACGTATCATAATGATCCGCGAGCGTCTCACCGTGGCGCTGTCCCCGACACTACTCGACATCATCGACGACAGCCACAAACATGCCGGCCACGCTGGCGCACGCCAGGGGGGCGGGCATTTTATTGTCAAGATTGTGTCTAACGTATTTGCCGGCCAGGGGCTACTGCAACGACACCGCTTGGTCTATGAAGCGTTAGGTGACGCCATGCACAAGGAAATACATGCCCTGAGTATTCAGGCGAATACGCCGCAGGAGATGCCGGTATAACCCAGATTTTCCATTAGCCTCGTAGCGAGGATGCGCAAGGTGCTGAATCTGTGCGGCCGCAGTAGAGTGCTCATGGAAAATCTGGGTAAACCCGACACCGTTCAGGGGTACCGTTCTTGCCGTGTAAAGAAATTCTCGATGGTGAGCTCTTCGTTGTGAAGAGCCATGTTATCAACCTTGCCGCGCGGCCTGGAAGAAATATTTATCGCCGCTAGCCCTGCCCCGATTTCCCACTCAATCAGAAACTTCTTAAGGCGCAGGTGCGGCAGGTGCTTTCAGCCACCCATTAATCTGCTCCAGATCAGCCAACGACAACATGCCCGCCGCCTGTTTCAGGCGCACCATGTTAAGCACGTAATCATAACGTGCGCGTGACAAGTCACGCTGTGCGCGGTACACATCGCGCTGCGCGTTCAGCACGTCCACAGTGGTGCGCGTGCCCACTTCGGCACCCGCCTGTGTGGCATCCAGGGCACTTTTACTGGAGACGGTAGCTTGCCGCAGGGCGCTGATACGGCTGATGCTGGCGAGCACGTTCATATAACTATCGCGGGTTTGGCGCATGGCAGTGCGCTGTTGTTGTTCCAGCACTTCTTTGCTTTGCACCAGCCGGTATTGTGCTTCACGCACGCGCGAGCTTACCGCGCCACCGCTGTACAACGGCACATTTAATTGCAGACCAATTGCGCTATCAAGGGTTTCACGGTTACCAAGGGCACCGCCCGACGAGCCATAGCCATGACTCATTACGGCATCAAGCGTTGGAAAATGGCCGGCGCGTTGCGCTGCGATATTTTGCGCTGCCACATCAGCGGCGGCTTGCGCGGCGATGATCTGAAAATTCTGGTTGCGCGTGGCGTCTACCCACGCCTCGGCACTTTGCGGCTCGGGCGACACCAGCGGTACAGCATCGGTTAACCCGCTGAGTGTTGCGGGCAGCGTTGCGGTAATCTCACGCAAGGCTTCACGGCTGCTGGCAAGCCGGGTTTGCGCTTCAATTTCCTGACTGCTGGCCAGATCAAAACGCGCCTGCGCTTCATGCACATCGGTAATCGCCACCAGACCCACTTCAAAACGCTGGCGGGTCTGCTCTAACTGCCGCGCAATCGCCTGTTTTTCAGCTTGTGCGAATCCCATGGTATCGGTTTCAGCCAGCACGGTAAAATACTGCTCGGACACCCGCAGCAATAATCCTTGCTGCGCCACATGATATTCGGCTTCCGCCTGGCGAGTGCGCGCCTCGCTCTGATGCAATTGCACGTAGTAGTCGCGGCGATATAACGGCTGGTTTAAATTAAGGCTCAGTGATTTATTA
Source organism: Gammaproteobacteria bacterium (assembly GCA_031421115.1). Classification (GTDB taxonomy): domain Bacteria; phylum Pseudomonadota; class Gammaproteobacteria; family Ga007554. Next base: position 13,060 of record JANOOA010000275.1, read on the forward strand.
GTATAGTAAAAAGTGCTTCCCGATGGGAACAATAAACTGGAAGAGCTGACAACCTCTTGCCGGTTGCGCGCGGCATTACCATTCACGCTGATTTTCGGATAAAACAAAGCGCGGCTTTGGCTACGTGTTTCCTGCACCGCGTGCCACGCTGCTTCAGCGGCTTTTACTTGCGGATCACTATCGAGCGCCAGACGATATACGTCGAGCAGATTTTCTGCCTGTGCCTGACCCGCCACAGACATCGCCATTGCGACGGCGAGGATGAGCGAACATTTTTTCATGAATAAATCCTTAAACCTAAAAACAGATTCTGAATATATAGGCTGTGTCATCCCGCACGCAGTGACGCACATCAGAAGTTGCTTAATACGTCGGCATCGACCGATCAACATCATGCGCCCAGGCATCCATGCCACCCGTCAGATTAATGAGGCGAGTAAATCCCATCCGTTCAAGATAATCCGCCACTTGCAGGCTGCGCCGACCATGATGGCAAATCACCACGATTTCCTGTTGCGGATCCAGCGCTTCAAAGGTCTGTGGGATCTGCTGCATCGGCATTAACCTGGCACCCTCAATATGACAAATCTCATATTCCCAGGGTTCGCGCACATCCAGCAGTAATGGCGCGGGCGCTGTAATCTGCAGGTAGTCCTTCAATTGTTGTGCGGTGATCTCACGCATACTACTCTCCGTGTATATTATTAAATAATAATATACTATATTTTACTTAGAACACAAACCGGGGCTGCTTAGGGTGCAGCAACGTCGGCACACTGGTTTCAAACAAGCTCTCACGCCCCCACCCTTCACGCCCGTCGCGCATCACCAGAATTGCCTCCATGACCGGCCCGGTGCCCGCAATCGCCACCATGCGGCCACGCGGTTTCAGGCTGAGATCAAACGCCTTGGGAATGGCTGGCAGCGAACCGGTAATGGCAATCACGTCATAGGAGCCGTGCTTGTCCCAGCCATTGGCGGCATCGCCGGTTTCCAGCGTGACGTTACGAATCCCCTGCGCAACCAGACGACGCTGCGCGCTTTCGGTAAAATCAGGCATGATATCAACGCTATAGACGTGTTTTCCGAGCTTGGCAAGGAGTGCGGTGAAGAACCCGCTGCCCGTGCCGACTTCCAGAATCACATCGGTAGACGCAATACTCAAGGCCTGCAACAAACGCGCTTCTATCTTGGGTTCCATCATCACCTGGCCATGGCCAAGAGGAATCATGATGTCGGCAAAGGCCAGATCACGGTATTGTGGCGGCACGAACTCTTCGCGGCGCATCTGGATCACCAGATCCAGCACCTGCTGATCCAGCACCTCCCATGTGCGTATTTGCTGCTCAACCATGTTAAAACGGGCTTGTTCTATATTCATAATTCACCATTTTTTGGTAGATAACTTTCTTGAAAAAGGCTTTGGCTTATCATGGGCACCTCTAAAAATTCAAATTCTCGTCATTCCCGCGAAGGCGGGGATCCATAAGTCATTGACTTCCCATCTGTTTCAAAATCCTGGATTCCCGCCTTCGCGGGAATGACGAATTATTAGAGGTGCCCTCATGTCATTTCGAGCGCCCCTTCAGCCTCTGCGAAAACGGGGGGAGGGATGACAGTAAACTGGTTCAAAATGACATTATGGGGTTACATTAGTCAAGAGTAAGCGGTTTACCGATACCAAGCAACAAATACCCAGTGTTACACTTGCAAATCACTGGAGTATAATATAACTTTATGCGGTTGTTCAGCCTATTGCTGAAGACAAATGCTAGGGGTGCTTTGCGTATTCATTACGTGGGGCTGAGAGAAACCCTCAAACCTGATCCGGATAATCCCGGCGTAGGGAAGCTCCCATCCGAGTTTTTCTGCGCCCTTGCCACAAGCCTGAAAAGGGCGAGGAATATACATGAGCGCAATACCCAAGGAATTTTTAAGTCAGACTGCCCGCGTTAGCGAAGATGCAGTGAGGCCGTTTCCGCAATCACAAAAAGTGTATATTACCGGTAGCCGCCTGGACATTCGCGTACCGATGCGTCAGATTTCGCTGTCTGACACGCCGGTAAATCTGGGCGCGGAAAAGAACCCGCCGGTGTACGTGTATGATACATCAGGGTCGTATACCGATCCCCATGCCCACATCGACCTGCGCGCCGGGCTGCCTGCACTGCGCGCGCGCTGGATTGAGGAGCGTGGCGATAGCGAGGCTTTGAGCAACCTGACCTCTGAATTTGGCCGCCGCCGCGCTCACGACCCCAAGCTCGGCCATTTACGCTTTGAGCATATTCGCCTGCCACGCCGCGCCAAAGCGGGCGCGAATGTGAGCCAGATGCACTATGCACGGCGCGGCATTATTACGCCAGAAATGGAATATATTGCGATCCGCGAAAACCAGAATCTGGCTCTGGCGCACGCACAGGGATTAACTGCGCAACACGCTGGCGAATCCTTCGGCGCCGCCATACCGCCAGCAATCACCCCCGAATTTGTGCGCGACGAAGTGGCGCGTGGCCGGGCGATTATTCCTGCGAATATTAACCACCCGGAGCTGGAGCCTATGATTATAGGCCGCAACTTCCTGGTAAAAATTAACGCGAACATCGGCAATTCAGCGGTGTCTTCTTCGATTGAAGAAGAAGTTGAGAAGATGGTATGGTCGACCCGCTGGGGCGGCGACACGGTAATGGATTTATCTACCGGCAAGAACATCCACGAAACCCGCGAGTGGATCATTCGCAATTCACCGGTGCCGATTGGCACCGTGCCTATCTATCAGGCACTGGAGAAAGTGAATGGCCGCGCCGAAGACCTGACCTGGGAACTGTACCGCGACACGCTCATCGAGCAGGCCGAACAGGGCGTGGATTACTTCACCATTCACGCTGGAGTGCGTTTGCGCTATGTACCACTCACCGCCAAGCGCGTCACCGGCATTGTATCGCGCGGCGGCTCGATCATGGCCAAATGGTGTTTGGCACATCACCAGGAAAACTTCCTCTATACCCATTTTGAAGACATCTGCGAGATCATGAAGGCTTATGACGTGTCGTTCTCGCTCGGTGACGGGCTACGTCCTGGCTCGATTGCCGACGCCAACGACGCCGCACAATTTGGTGAGTTGGAAACCCTCGGCGAACTGACGCAGATCGCCTGGAAACACGACGTGCAGACCATGGTTGAGGGGCCGGGCCATGTGCCGATGCACCTGATCAAGATCAACATGGAAAAACAGTTGCGCGAATGCGGCGAAGCGCCGTTTTACACCCTCGGGCCACTCACCACCGACATCGCACCCGGTTATGACCACATCACTTCCGGCATCGGCGCGGCGATGATCGGCTGGTTCGGCTGCGCCATGCTGTGTTACGTAACACCCAAGGAGCACCTTGGCCTGCCCAACAATGAAGACGTGCGCACCGGCATCATCACTTACAAAATCGCCGCACACGCCGCTGACCTGGCCAAGGGTCACCCCGGCGCGCAACTGCGGGATAATGCCTTATCCAAGGCACGTTTTGAGTTCCGCTGGGAAGACCAGTTTAATCTCGGCCTCGACCCGGAACGCGCCCGTGAATACCATGACGAAACCCTGCCCAAGGATTCGGCCAAGGTCGCCCACTTTTGCTCAATGTGCGGCCCGCAGTTCTGCTCCATGAAAATAAGCCAGGATGTGCGCGACTACGCAAACAGCCTCGGCGTTGATGAACAGGCCGCAATGCAGGCGGGCATGGAACAAAAGTCGCAAGAGTTCAAGGCGCAAGGCGCGCAGATTTATCACAAGATATAAGAGTAACAACATGAAAGATAGCCTCTATATGGGCATACACGAAGATACTTACGGCGGCATGACACCCGCTGGAGCCTTGATTAAAGATGCCTGGGTACTCGGCGTGCTGCCGGAAAGCGCGGACGGCAAGGGCTGGGGACATGCCCAGATGCTCGCCCTCAACGAGAAAGTGATGACTGCCTGGGCACCCTATGGGAGCATGGTAAGTAACCTCCCACCCGATTTACGCGAGCGTCATACACGCATTTATGATGCCGCCATCGCCAAGGCGCGCACGCTCGGTTGGCCACCTCAATTGGATGACGAGGATTAAGCTACACCATGCCGAGCATCATACCCATTTACCCTGTTGGTATCACGCCCGAAACCAAGTGCGGCTTTTGCACTAATTCGAAGTGTTGCACCTACATCACCCAGCACGTGCCTACACCGCGCAGCAAAAATGATTTTGACCATATGTTATGGCAAATCTCGCACCAGGGCGTGCAATATTACAAAGACACTGACGGCTGGTATCTGCTGGTGAACAGCCGCTGCAATCACCTGCAAAAAGACGGGCGTTGCGGCATTTACGACACCCGCCCCCAGGTATGCCGCGTTTATTCCAATGATTATTGCGAATATGACGCATCTGCAGAAGACGGCTTTGAGCTGTTTTTTGATGGTTACGAATCACTGTTACGCTATTGTAAAAAACGCTTCAAACGCTGGGGCATGGAATAACACTATAAACTGATCTTTCGCATGCGTAAGGCAAAGACGCTATCCACGAAAATCACGAAAGGCACGAAAAAGTGGAAGGAGCCATTTGGCATCGGGAAGAATGTTATGAAATCCAAGGTGCCGTGTTTGATGTGTATCGGGAAATGGGCTGTGGATTTCTTGAAGCCGTCTATCAAGAGTGCCTGGAAAAGGAGCTATCAAAACGCGGGGTTCCTTTTGCTGCACAGCGGGAACTGAGGCTTTCCTACAAGGGTGAGATGTTACGGCAAACCTATACACCTGACCTTATTTGCAATGAATCCATTATTATTGAAATTAAAGCGCTTTCTGTGACAACGGGGGCACATAAGGCACAGCTACTGAATTATCTGAAAGCCACAGAAATGCGCCTGGGTTTGCTGGTAAACTTTGGTTGTTACCCGAAAGCAACTGTAGAGCGGATTGTGCTATGAATATTTTTCGTGTCTTTCGTGATTTTCGTGGACAGTGCCTTTATACCAACAAACGATAACTCTATTCCATGCGTAAACTTCCCAGAATATTAGGCGCACAAACCATCGTTAAAACGCGTCTTTTCCATGTCGAGCAGTTAGACCTGGAATTTTCTAACGGCGTGGTGGTGCAATACGAACGTCTGCGCGGTTCAGCACGCGGCGCGGTGTTGATTGTGCCGATGCTTGATGCTGACACTGTGCTGCTGATCCGCGAATATGCGGCGGGCGTGCAACGCTATGAACTCGCCCTGCCTAAAGGTCGCATTGAATCCGGCGAAGATCTGCTTGAAGCTGCCAACCGCGAAATCATGGAAGAGATCGGCTATGCCGCCAATACATTGCGCCACATCACCTCGCTCACCGTCGCACCGGGTTACTTAAGCCACACCACCCATGTGGTGCTGGCGCAGAACTTGTACCCCTGTACAGCCGTCGGCGATGAACCTGAAAAAATTGAAGTGGTGCCGTGGAAATTAAGTCAGCTTAACGAATTATTGCAATGCGACGATTGCACCGAAGCACGCAGCATTGCAGCGCTGTTCATGGTAAAGGAATTGTTAAAGAATGAGCGCTAAAGACAAAGACGCGCTGCTGGACGGGGTCATTGCCCTGGCTATCGAAGCGGGTCACGCCATCATGGCGATATATGCACAGAATTTTAGCGTAGTGAAAAAAGATGACCTCTCTCCGCTCACCGAAGCGGACATGGCCGCGCATCACATCATTGTCGCAGGGCTGGAAAAACTCACGCCTGAACTGCCGGTATTATCCGAAGAATCCACCGCCATACCTTTTGTTACACGCACCACTTGGAGTCGTTATTGGCTGGTGGACCCCTTGGATGGCACGCGTGAATTTATCAAGCGCAACGGCGAATTTACTGTAAATATTGCCTTGATTGAAAATCACAAACCAGTGTTGGGTATCGTGTATGTGCCTGTTACCGGCGTTTGCTATTACGCGCGGCAAGGCCAAGGGGCTTGTAAACAAGAAACCGGCAACGCACAATCACCCCAGCCTATCCATATACGTGCATGGAATGGTGAACAGCTTATCGTGGCGGGCAGTCGGTCACATCGCAGCAATGATTTTGATATCTTTCTTGCCAACATCGGTGACTGCCAGGTCATCAGCATGGGTAGCTCGCTGAAATCCTGCCTGGTCGCTGAAGGCACCGTGCATATTTATCCGCGCTTGGGGCTCACATCAGAATGGGACACGGCAGCGGCGCAATGTATTGTCGAAGAAGCCGGTGGCCAACTCACTGACACCGCATTACGCCCGTTACGCTATAACACTAAAGAATCACTGCTCAACCCTTCGTTTCTGGTGTTTGGCGATGCGCGGCATGATTGGTCAAAGTACGTGCCCATCGGCCACGCCGCACCTGCTTGAGTCCAATATAATATGTGCTGCTACTACTCATAACGCAACGCATCTATTGGGTTAAGCCGTGCAGCTTTAACGGCGGGGTAAATGCCGAAAAACGCGCCCACCAGAAATGCAAAAATAAATGCCATCGCCACCGACCAGGCAGTGACGTCCACCGGAATTACGGGAAAAACCGCTTTTGCGCCGTAGGCCACGCCCGCGCCAAATAAGATACCAATGATACCGCCCACCACGGACAGCGCCACTGACTCAATCACGAATTGCAGTAAAATATCACGCCGCGATGCGCCAATCGCTTTGCGCAAACCAATTTCACGGGTTCGTTCACGCACCGACACCAGCATGATATTCATGATGCCGATACCGCCGACCAGCAACGAGATACTGGCAATACCGCCGAGCACATAAGTGAAGGTGCTGAGAATGCCTTGCATAGTGGAAAGCATGGCTTGTTGACTGACAACAGTAAAGTCCTCTTCACCATGACGTTCGGTAAGCACGGTGCGCACCTGCTCTTTGGCGCGCTCAATCTCGCTTTCATTAATCACCTGGGCAAGAATATTGGTGAGTCCGTCTCGATCAAAAATCTCTTGAGCCGTTTCCACGGGAATAAATACGTGGTCATCAATATCTATGCCGAGTGTCATACCCTTTTTTTCCATAATGCCTATGACACGAAATTTTGTTTCGCCGATTTTTATCATGCGCCCCAGCGGATTGGTTTCACCAAATAATTCGGTGCGCACGGTACGCCCCAGCACCGCGACGCGACGCCGCGCATCAACATCGGATCTGGAAATAAACGCGCCAATTTCGGCATGCAGATTACGCACGGTTTCAAAATTCTGATCCGTGCCGACGATCTGCACATTGCGCAAACGGTTTTGATATTTCACCGGCGCATTACTCGCCACTACAGCCGCCATGGCACGTAATAACGTGGTACGTTTTTCCAATGCGTGCATATCATCAATGGTGAGTTTCCGGATGCCTGAAGAACCTACTTGCCCCGCGCCACTGGTTTCGGTCTTGCCCGGCACGATAATTAACAGATTGGCGCCGATACCCATCAGTTCAGTGCGTATGTAGGTCTTGGCACCCTCGCCTATTGCCACCAGCATAATCACTGAAGCAACACCAATGATAACGCCGAGCATGGTAAGAAAGGCACGCACCTTGTTGGCCGCCAGGGCATCCAGCGCCATACGCACATGCTCAAAAGGATTCATGCGACGGACTCTACAACAGCATGGTGCTGATCAGCCACCATGCTGCCATCGGCAAGCACCAGCACACGCCGCGCGTGCTGTGCGATACGCGCATCATGCGTCACGACTATCACCGTAGTGCCTTCTGTATTAAGTTGACCAAACAGAGTAATAATTTCCATGCCGGTTTTGCTATCCAGATTACCGGTAGGCTCATCAGCAAACAATACCGCCGGATCATTTGCCAGGGCGCGCGCAATCGCCACGCGCTGCTGCATACCGCCGGATAATTGTGCGGGATAGTGGCCAATAACCCGCTCCAGCCCAACCCGTGCCAACAACGCCTTGGCTTTTTCCAACCGCTCCTTGCGCCCCAACCCGCCATACACCATCGGCAGTGCAACATTTTCTGCAATGGTGTAACGGCCTAACAGATTAAACGACTGAAACACAAAACCGAATAATCGGTTACGGATGCGCGCCAGTTCGGTATCTGTTTTAGCAGAGACTTCATCACCCTGCAAATGATAGTGCCCACTGCTGGGCACATCCAGACACCCCATAATATTCAGCAACGTGGATTTACCCGACCCGGACGCACCGGTGAGTGCCACGTATTCGCCACGCTGTACCTGCAGAGTAATATTCTTGAGTACCTGATAAGGAATCGCACCCGTCACATAACTCTTGGTGACATCGGCCAACTGGATGAGCGGCGGCAGTTCCTGCTCATCCCGGCAACTGCTCCTGCGTTGCTCTACCTTCCGCCATCCATGGCGGTCGCCTGAGTCACTGCACTTGGGCTTCCTGCTCGGCGTATCGGCCATACTATTTTTTCTGCGCCCGCACGCCGGACTTGAGGCCCTCTTGATCCAGCGAAGTAATCACTACTTCGTTTTCACGTAATCCCTTGCGAATTTCTGTAGAGTCCCAATTTGAACGACCCGTTTCTACAATACGCCTGACGACCTTGCTTGCGTCAATCACATACACAAATTGTTCTTTATCTTTGGTCATAATGGCTTGGGTGGGAACGTGTAAAACATTTTTCAATGTCTCGACCCTGATCTCCACATCTGCAGACATGCCGGGTCGCAAAAAAAGCGGTGGTCGCTTCCGGCATCCTGCCTCTGGCGACACTTGTGCATCCATGCACGGCGGTTCGACAAGCTTCAACTTGATGGTGACATTACGGCTTTTGAGTTTTTCGACAGATACGCCGGGGGAAATTTCAAACAGGTGTGCGGCAAATTTTTTGTCCGGCACAGTATCAAAATAAATTTCGGCAGATTGTCCGACAGTGAGCCGACCCAGATCTACTTCATCGACCAGTGCTTTCACATATAAACCTTCCAGACGCGTAATGCGTGCCACCATCATGCCCGGCTGCACTAATTCACCTGGCTTCACTGACAACTCCATCACCGTGCCATTAATCGGCGCACGCACCGTACCATGCTCCAGATTAAGCTCGGCGACGCGCAGTTGCGCCGCCTGCTGTTTGACATCCGACTCTGCTACTTTAATTTGCTGCTCTTGCATCGCCACCAGATCAAGATTGGCCTGCGCCACATTCAGCGCGGCTTGTGCAGCACTGAATTCAGCCACACTGGATTCCATTTCACCGGATGCGATCAAGCGACTGTCATAGAGCCGCTTTCTCTTGTCATGCTTCTGCTTTGCATCGGCAAAGCGCGCCTGAGCCTCCGCCAGGCTGGCCGTCGTGCGCGCTTTTTCCATCGGCAGGGCAATCCGCGCCGAATCCAGCCGCGACTGAGCCGCCGCCCTGCCGGATGCCGCCAGATTCAAGCGTGCCTGCATTTCACCCGCATCAAGGCGCAGCAGTACATCACCGGTTTTTACTTCCTTACCTTCCTGTATGGGAACTTCTACAACACGCGCTGCAATCTCGGCCTTGATCTGCGCAGTCGCATCGGTATCTACCGTGCCGGTTTCTGTCGGCGTTACGGTAATGATCAGATCGCCACGTTGAGCCGCCACCGTTTCCACGCTAATCACTTTGCTATAGCGATAATAAAACACCAGTGCGACAATAATCAGTACCACAACACTGGCCATCAGCCATTTTTTGCGGGATGACGACATTAAAATTCACTCCTGATAGGCGCCGTTTTTAGAATCATAGCAAAACAGAGAGGCCTTATGAGCAAAACTGATCAATTACTTGCGCACACCAGCCTGCTCGACGGCATCAGCCTGGCGTTGCCCGCCACGACCCGCGCCACCCAACTACAGAATCGCGCCGCGCAGGCCGGATTTGACTGGCCGCACATCAACCAGGTAATGGATAAACTCGCCGAAGAGATGCAGGAAATCCACGTCGAGATCAACCAGGGTGCACACCAGGAACGCATGGAAGACGAAATAGGCGACTTACTGTTTGTCGGCATCAATCTGGCGCGTCACGCCAAAGTCGACCCTGAAGCCGCACTGCGTTGCGCCAACACCAAGTTTGAACGCCGCTTTCGGCGCATTGAAGCCCTGCTCGCAATGCAAGGCCGCGCACCCCATGAATCAACGCTGGAAGAAATGGACGCCCTGTGGGATCAGGCCAAGCGGGAAGAAAAAAATGGTGCGCTCCCATGACATTGGCGCAAAAAACCAATGAGTGCATGTTTCGATCTCGCGCAGGCTCTCTGCGACAAGTCGCGAGATCGTCCTGGCGGGATATTTGAAAAGGTAATGCTACACACAGCTTCTTTATTTCATTTCATTGCTATTTTTTTGGCATTATCCCGCTTTTTAAACCAGGGCGCACCTTTACTTTGCAGAACCGCATCAACTTCACCTGCTTGAGCCTTGAGGTAAAGTAACTTGCAAATTGCCAACATAGCCACCAGATGATAGTAAAGATCAAAATAAGCCAAGCCCAGGAAAGCCCCTCCGACAGCATATCCAATCAAACTCACTTGGAGCATTGCCGCCAAATCAGAAAGCCATTTTAGCTCGGGTTGATCTTTACAGTTTTTAACTACCCAGCCACCAGTTCGCCAAGCCATTATACCCAGCGATAAAAACAATATCAGACCGATAAATCCATGCTCACCGAGAACCTCAAAATAAATACTATGGGCGTCTGTTCTGCCGGAAAATACCTCAAATCCACCTCCCGTAATAGGACGATCTACTGCCTGCTGAAAAGCAAATTTCCATGCATCAATACGTCCTAAAGCCGATTCATCTTGCTCATAGGTTTTTATTGTGCCCATACGCTCGTGCCATGACTGCGGCATAAAAGACAACGCCACAGGTATAGAAATCACCAACAAAGTAATTAATACAATTTTCTGACGGCTCTTGAATAGAAGAAAAAATCCCATGGCAGCAATGCCCAACAATGCGCCTCGAGACTGCGTACCAAATACGGCCAATATTGAGAGCGCCATGGCGCCGATTAAGCCATAACGAAGCCACGCCCGCTGGGTATTAAGCTGCAGGTAACGCATCAATGGAATAGTCATTATTAATGCAAGACCAATCTCATTATTACCACCAATAAAAGTACCATCTGGCCCCTGCACATGCATGCCACCACCGCTTGTGATAGTAAAAATTCCCCCTTTAATACCATAAAAACCCAGAGAAAGCGCAATCATCCACGCCAATGCATGAATTTTTTCTCTGGAATTAATCAAAATCAATGTAAGGAATATTACAAATTGGATTTTTATGACCTTTTCAAATTGTAGCCACGCCAGATCCGGATAAAGTGAAAAAAAAGTCGTTACCAGCATCCATAAAATAAAGATTACCAATAATTTACTTTCTGCTGTCCAGGGAATACGCTTTGGTTCCTTAGAAAACAGCAATGCCGCGACCGTCACTATAGCCACAATCATTGCAAACGGAAAATTAGTTGAAAACCCCCATGCGAGTCGATGCGGATTCATATAACCCAACCATGACCAGACCAAAATACCTACATATGGCTGCATAAAAATAAGCGGGATACTGCCAAAAACAACCATAGTGACAAATATATCTCTCATCGCTGTTTACCTTGTTTGTATTCGCTTTTGTATTTCCGGAGAAGATACATGGCTAATTACATAGCGGTATTTCCCTGATGACTCTTTCGCAATATGTGTGACAATCTCCACATCTACTCTTACATCTGCTCCCAAGCGCCGCATTACATCGGATTTTATCGTGGCTATGAGCGTGTCTTTAAACGTGGCATCGGTTACTAATAGAATTCGCGTAGCATGAAGATTTTCCTGAATAATTTTGAATTGCTGAACCCCTGGAAGATCCCTCACTACATAAATCAGCGCCAGGCCATGCATAAGCGTGCCATCAGAGGCTACGATAAAATCAGTGGTGCGGCCCTGTATTTCTTGAATTAGAGGTAATCCACGGCCACATGAACAGGCTTTGTCGTTGAGAATTGCAATATCACCGGTGCGATAGCGAATAAATGGAAAATCACTCGTCGCCAGATGGGTTACGACCACTTCTCCCGAACTGCCAGGAGGTAACGGCACACCCTGTTCGTCAACAATCTCAACAATAATATCTTCGGCAGTAATGTGCATTCCTCCCGCAGGACATTCATGCGCTATAAATCCGGCATCTCGTCCACCATATCCATTAGCCACTCTGCATCCGAAGATTAATTCTATCTGTTTGCGCTGGTCATCGTACAAACGCTCAGAGGTAACAAAGGCAACCTTGATACCAAGGTCATCCATACGCATGCCTTTTGCCTGCGCATGGCGAGCAATATGAGCCAATGCAGATGGATAACCAAATAGCATCTTTGGTCGCATAGTGCGTATTTCATGCAAAAATCCATTGAGTTTTTGCTCAGACATTTCAAATGCAGGTAACAACTTCGTTCTAAAGAGCTTATCCCGGATCACACGGAGAGCGTCCTGCGTGCCAAGCTCAATGGGCGAACCCCATACAACGATTTCCGGATCACCGATATCCACGCCCCACCAGCGCGTGGCACGCCATTTAGCGGCCACGTCGTGACTGACGCGCTCCTTACCAATATAGAAGATCAGCGGTTCCCCGCTGGAGCCGCCCGTGTTGAATCGGGCAAGATCAGAGGCCGCATCGGATCTGAGATCTTCGAGATGAGCACGGATAATCGACTTGGTTAAAAAAGGCAATCGGTGCAGATCATCAACACTGCTGAATTTATCCGCTTCGAAGCCGATCTCATTAAACAGTTTTTGGTAATAGGGAACCTGTCTGGATGCACTGGCAAGTAGACATCGAAGCTTGTTAAGCTGCAACGCCTGAACATGTTCCACAGACCACCATTGGGTCTCTTCCATGTGTCGGCGAACGGCCACAGTCTGATGGCTCTTCAGCCGTTCCTGCAAAGGGAAAAGGCATCTCGAACAGACGAGCGTATACCAACTCCGCACCACTGGTGCTTTGCATATATCATCGGCAGCAGGCAGCTTATAACTCAATAGACCAGAATAGACGTCCAATAATTTTTCTTTCACACTCAACCAGGAGTACTGTTGAACTGCGGCCAGACCCTCCTCGGCGAGTTGTTTTGCCAAGCCTCGATCGGCAAGCAATTGGACAATGGCCGACGCCATCAGATCCGGTTCTTCGGCAGGAATCAGCAGCCCGTTTTTACCATCTTTAACCAGATACGGTACCCCCCCCACGCAGGTGCTCACCACCGGGACACCGCTCGCCCAGGATTCCAGTATTGAGATGGGCATATTATCCACCAGGCTGGGATTTACCATCACAGCGGCACTACGATAGAGTGCGGCCATGTCTTCATTGTCCAGGCGACCAATGAAACTGGCGGCATCCGCTATACCCAGATGATCCGCCAAAGCTTCCAAATTTCCTCGCTCGGGGCCTGAACCAGCAATGGTGAGACGCGCGGCAGCAATTTTCTGCTTTACCTTTTGAAAGGCGTATAACGCCGTAGCAATGTCATAAATAGGTTCAAGATTGCGGGTAACGATGATATGAGGGAGCACTTCAACATCACGCTGTTGAACGGCTGCGTCGGGCGAGAAACGCTGCAAATCAATAATATTAGGAACGATGCGTGCTGTGACGTTGCGTTTGGCAAATATTTCTTGAAGAAAGGCCGAAGGCACAATGATTTCATCAACACACTGCAAGCTAAGCCTTACCAAAAAATAAGACGAAGAAAAAAACTGTTCGGCACCACCCCCTCGATAATTGATCACGACCGGAATAGACCGCAATTTGGCTACCCAAATTGCCGGCGCTGCGAACAAATGCCACGACCAGCCAGAATTAGCCATAACGTGGAATAACTGCACCCGACCAGCAACCCGCCATAGGCTCACAATATAAAAGATCAGCCGTACCAGCGCACGCAGGCCTTTGAACCTCGCTATCCAATGCGGCCGGTAAGCAGCATTCGTTTGCACAAGCTCTACTTTGATGCCATCTTGTTGTAACAACATTGCAAGTTGTCGGGTTTGATTGGCCAT
>JANOOA010000276.1:0-3639 GCA_031421115.1 Gammaproteobacteria bacterium
CCCGTTCGCCCTGAGCCTGTCGACGGGTTCTGTATGTGGGGCGGGTGGTTCGACAGGCTCAGGGCGAACGGCTAAACCGAACAATATTGCCACCAGGCCAGGAAATTGGAGAGACGGAGGGAGACGTTGCATCATCATGGACGATCCTCAGTTGCCGTAGTGGAGATGGGCGTAATGGCATGTGGCTGATCATGTTTGTGTGTAGGCCGCGCCTTGCGCGCCAGTAACGTGAAAAATAGTGGGATGAAGATAGGCGCGATGAATGTTGCGATAATCATGCCGCCGAACACCCCCGAGCCCATGGCCTGGCGCGCACCCGCACCCGCACCCGTAGCAATCACCAGAGGCACGACACCCAGCACGAAAGCCAGTGATGTCATGACAATTGGACGAAACCGTAATCGCGCTGCTTCGCGCGCCGCCTGCGCGGCAGTCTTACCCTGTTCCATCCCTTGCATGGCAAACTCTGCAATCAGAATTGCATTCTTTGCTGCCAGTCCAATCAACACCACCAGACCAATCTGGAAGTAGATATTATTTTCCATGCCGCGCAGGAATACGAAACCCAGCGCACCCAGCAATGCAAACGGCACGGCAAGCACTACCGCTAGCGGCACACCCCAACGCTCATAGAGCGCTGCCAGAATCAAATAAACCATGATCAACGCAAAGCCGAAGGCGAATACAGAAGCATTTCCTGTACCTTTTTCCTGGTATGCCTGGCCTGTCCATTCAATGCCATAATCTTTGGGCAAGGTTTGTTTGGCAATCTGCTCAACAGCGCGTATTGCTTCACCCGAACTGAAACCGGGTTTTGCAGAACCCATTACTTTTGCGGCAATATAAGAATTATAACGCTCGATCTGCTCGGGCCCAATCACGGTATCTACCTTGATTAAGGCTTTGAGCGGAATCATGGTATTGGTGGTAGCCGAGCGCACATAAATATTTCCCAGATCTTCCGGCTTCGAGCGGAACGGCGCATCTGCCTGCACAGTGACTCGATAAGTACGACCCGCCTTGTTGAAGTCATTAACATAAAGCGAGCCCATCTGCGCTTGTAACGCAGTAAAAACCTCATTAACCGGCACGCCCAATGAGAGCGCCTTTTCACGGTCAACTTCAACACGCAACTGCGGAACCGTGGGGCGATAAAAGGTTGTCAACCCTGCCAATGCTGGATGCTTGCTCAGCTCCGCAATAAAATCATTAGTCACTTGTGAAAGCTGCTGCGGATCTGCGTTGGTGCGGCCCTGCACGTACACTTCAAACCCTCCTGCCGCGCCCAGGCCCATGATAGCAGGTGGATTGAACGCAAATGCAATACCATCGGATAGCATGAAACCTTTGCCGCTCACTTCTTCCGCCAGTTGTTGCGCCGTCTGCTTGCGCTTGCCCCATGGCTTCAAAGGCATAAAAATCGTCGCGGCATTATTTTTGTTGCCACCACCGATAAGATCCAAACCATCAACAACAAAGATATTTTCTATGGCTTCGTTCTTGCTCATCATGTTGCGCAATTGCGCTGTGGTTTTGCCAGTACGCTCCAGCGTGGCACCGTCGGGCAAAATAACCGCAGTGATAATATAGCCTTGATCTTCTGGTGGCACAAAACTGCCGGGCACGCGCCAGAACAATACAGCAACAGCACACAGCAGCAGCGCAAACACGGTAAGCGCTGCGATACGACGCGCCAGCACCACATCAACTGCGCCTAAAAAACGTAGGGTTATCCAGTTAAAAATACGGTTGAAGGGTGTAAATAATTTATCCAGCACGCCGCCCGTATGATCGCTGGATTTTAGCAGCACTGCGCACAGCGCCGGTGTCAGCGTCAGTGCAACAATTCCCGAAATCACTACAGCCACCGTCACTGTAACGGCAAACTGTCGATAGAGTTGGCCGGCAATGCCACCCAGAAATGCAACTGGAATGAACACCGCGCACAACACCAGCACGATGCCGATGATGGCGCCCTGCACTTCGCGCATCGCTTCCATCGCCGCATCAAATGGCTTCATCTTGCGTTCACGCATCAGGCGTTCGACATTTTCCAGCACTACAATCGCGTCATCGACAACAATACCAATCGCCAATACCATGGCGAATAAGGTCAGCATATTGATGGAAAAACCAAACATCCATAATCCGGCAAACGTGCCGATCAACGACACTGGCACTGCCAGCATCGGAATCAGTGTCGCGCGCCACGTCTGGAGGAACATAAAGACCACCAGCATAACGATAATGGCAGCTTCAATAATGGTGTAAATAACACTTTTAATCGAGGCTGCTACAAAGCGCGTTGTATCATAGGGAATCAGGTAATCCAGATCCGTGGGAAAGCGATCTTTTTTCAAATCGGCCATTTTATTTTTGACCGCATCTGCAACGTCCAGTGCATTGGCTCCCGACTGCAGAAATACCGCCAAAGCGATGGCAGGCTGACCATTTACGCTGTTCTTCACATCGTAATTTTGTGCGCCCAACTCGATGCGTGCAACATCCTTGAGCCGGAGAACACCAGTAGCGCCCGTCGAGCGTAATATAATCTGGCCAAAATCTTCTGGCTGAGTTAGACGCCCACGCGCCGTCACCGTATACACCAACTCCTGACCTTTGAGCGCGGGTTCAGCGCCTATTTTGCCGGCGGCATACTGTGCATTCTGGGCATTAATAGCGCTGGTAATATCACCGGTGGTTAATCCCAGTTGCGCCATGCGATCCGGCTTAAGCCAGATTCTCATTGAATAGTCACGCGCGCCGAATATCGAAACATCTGCGGCACCAGGAATGCGTTTCAGTTCATCGAGTACGTTCTGTGTGGCATAGTTCGATAAAAATAGCGTATCAAAAGTGCTTTTAGGCGAATTGAGCGCCACCACCAGCAGAATATTCTGCGAACGCTTGGCCACCATTACACCATTGCGTCGCACTTCATCGGGCAATCGTGGAGTGGCAAGCTGCACGCGGTTATTGATATTAAACATCGCTTTGTCGACATCCGTGCCGACTTCGAAAGTGGCCGTGATCTGAGTCTGGCCGTTCGATGCAGAACTCGAATTAAAATACAGCATGTTCTCAACGCCGGAGAGCTGTTCTTCAATAGGGCCGGCGACCGTTTTGGAAAGGGTTTCTGCTGAAGCACCAGGATAGTTTGCGGTGATGGTGATGGTAGGT
The DNA here is from genome assembly GCA_031421115.1 of Gammaproteobacteria bacterium. GTDB lineage: Bacteria > Pseudomonadota > Gammaproteobacteria > Ga007554. The sequence goes on from JANOOA010000276.1 coordinate 3,181, forward strand.
GGTGCGATTTCAGGGTATTGAGCCACCGGTAAAATCGTCACTGCGACCAGCCCGGCAAGCACGATGATGATCGCTAATACCGTCGCAAAAATAGGCCGTTCGATAAAAAATTTAGACATGGGATGCAGCTCCCGCTGAGTGACTGATAAGCCGAACTATCGGTTGCCCGAAATGCACGTTACTTTTTGGCAGGGCTACCAGCGCCCGCAGGATTAGGCGCGCCCGGCCCTTGCCCCGGCGCATGCGGTGCCACTGGCGCACCGGGCCGCAGTTTCATCAAATTGTCGATGATGACTTTGTCGCCGGGATTAAGGCCTTGCGTAATAATCCAGTCATGTCCTGACCAGCCACTGGTTTCGACGGGACGTGGTGCTACGGTGTTGTCGGGCGCAACGGTAAACACCACTTTGCCTTGATCACTCTGAAACAGAGCGGACTGTGGCACCAGATAAGCCTGAC
>JANOOA010000277.1:0-1762 GCA_031421115.1 Gammaproteobacteria bacterium
AACCCGGCCAGATGAAAGAAGACACCGATCTGCTGATCGACCAGATCCGCACGATCTCTAACCGGCGCCTGATGGGTGACAAACCCATCGCAGTCCTTTCGCCCGCGCACATGAAACGGGTGGAGGATGCGCTTCGGATACTGACGGGGGCGTGAAGGTTGATTTGACGTTTTCATGCATTGAATCGGCCTCTGGCCCAATAAATACCTGCGCAATCAGCTACTATATTTATAGCAAGTAATGGGTGGCAGCGAGCAGGTCGTCGTCTGGGAGTCAATCCCTATCAGGTCCGGCAAACCCTGCAAGCTGTTGACAAACTGAAAGGTCAATCATGAACACCAAGCATTACACCTACCGCGTCACCTGGTCGCCCGAAGACGACGAGCATCTGGGTTTGTGCGCTGAATTTCCCTCACTGAGCTGGCTGGCAAAAACCCCGCAGACTGCGCTAAAAGGTATTGGCAAAGTCGTGGCCGACGTAGTGGCCGACATGCAGGCCAGCGGAGAGCCCGTGCCCGTTCCGATGGCAGAAAAGCATTACAGCGGTGAGTTCAGGGTGCGCATACCGCCGCAGCTTCACCGCAGTCTGGCATTGATGGCGGCGGAGCAAGGGGTTAGTTTGAATCGGCTGGCGAGTGCGAAGCTGGCGGCTTGAGGCTTTTGTGGATCAAATCGGCCTCTAGTCCAGGTAATACCTGCGCAAGCAGCTATTACTTTAGTAGCAGATGTCAGCTGTCGATCAGTGCAATGCGCCCATCGCCAAGCCGATCCGCGCGGCCGCTTCGTTGTGAGCGCTGTCCAAAACCATACGGATGCTTGCAAACCAGCCCACCAAGCAGGCGCTCCGCCAGGCGGTTGTTGCCCCGCTGCAGGTAATCGACCCGCACCGAGGTGTCCACCCAAATCATGTCAACGTTTTGCGGCGGGCGACGGGTTTTAAACCAGGCTCCGAGCCGCCCAGCGCAGCCAGATGACGAGCGCTTTCCCGTTCGATCAACGCGCGCAGCGCTTCACGGACGAGCGCAGACTTTTCTTTCAAACCGGTGAAGCGCTCGGCTGTGGCGAGGAGGTCATCGTCGAGGGTAAGGGTTGTTCGCATGGTGTGAAAAATGGGTTGAGCACACGTTATGGCATCAGATGATGCGTATGTTGATAACGGCGATCAGGAAGAACTCAGCTAATTGAAATTAAACCCTGACCACTTCCGATTACCTTATACATCTCATTCATTGAAATGCTGCGTCTACAGCTTCCCACATCAATTCTGCTAGATGGATAGCGCGCTTTTCAATCGTTGCACTACTCCATTCAGTAGACTCCCTCAATATATTATCGCATGGCATGTTAGCTCGCCGATATTCCTGCAGTTTGCCTTCAATCGCCATATTCCCAAGTTGACTATTAAAAGTTGTGTTTAGGTACCATAAGTTACCGATAGATGATATATTTTCGGCAGAAATCAAATTTCCACTTTGCGGCGCAAGATGCTCAATGGACATTTGCATCTGGTCTACCGAAAGCGACGGTGCAACTATTTCAATGAGTTTTGTCAAGGAATACTGCACCAAACGCTTTTCCGCAGGCAAAACATCAGAGTATTTAAGACTGGAAAATCTTTCTACGAATTCATTTTTTTCTGGAAGTTTTGCTCTTAGCTTCAAAATCAAATCGTCGATAGTTTTTTCACGCCTTGATGTCGCATTAGATCGACTCAATTCACGAGCATGCGCAGCATACATCTGCAGCACTCCACCCGAAGATC
>JANOOA010000278.1:0-6350 GCA_031421115.1 Gammaproteobacteria bacterium
TCGCCGGATCGATGAACAGGGTGAGCTCCACCCCTTTCTTTGCGGCCAGGTGGTCCAGCAGGCCGCAGGCCTTCTCCAGCACGTCGGCCACCGGCATCGGCGCGCGCTCGATCTCCAGTCTGCCCGCCTCGATCTTGGAAAAGTCGAGAATGTCTTCGATGATCTCCAGCAGGGAATACGCCGATTCACGGATGAGATCGACCATCTCCACCTGGCTACTCCGCAGGCTGGTCTGGTGCAGCACGTCGATCATGCCGATGACACCGTTCATCGGCGTGCGGATTTCGTGGCTCATGGTGGCGAGAAAGGCCGACTTGGCGACACTGGCCTGTTCGGCCGCATGCCGGGCCTGTTCCAGTTCGGTAGTGCGCAACAACACCTTCCTTTCCAGCCCTTCGTTGAGCTGGAGAATTTCCTCCTCGGACCGCTTGCGTGCCCTGATGTCACGCAGAAAAAAGATCGCGATTAAGAAAATGGGTAGCATCAAACCAGCAACAAAAAGCGAGGTTTTCCGGATCTGCATCCCCGCGGCGGTCTCGACTCGCTCAAGGGGAATTGTGACGGATAGAGCGCCCAATAATTGATGCTCCCGCCAAAGTTTGCCAGGCGTTACTTTGTCCTTGATTCGACGAGCGACAACATCGGGTCGGTTTTCGTACTCATTGTGGCAGTTTACGCAGGAAGCTTGAGATGCAGGGTCGGCATAGAGGTAATGCAGAACTGTGCCGCTCCCAGCTGTGCCGCCTTTGGATTCGAATCGCCACACGGGCTTCCAGGTTAACGGACCGTTCGGCGATGCGTTGTCTTGAGCTTCCAGTTGAGGCCATGCCCACGTAAGAAATTCGTCTGAGATCCCCTGAGTGGGTTCCAAATTCCATTTGCTGATGGGCTTGTACTGAAAGAGGTTTCCGTTATTTTGTGTGGTAGCGAGGCCCAGCATTTTTAGGAATTGGGCGGGAATGGGGATGTAGCCGGGCATGTGGGCCGAATCTACATGGGGTCCGGTGCCATCTCTTTGTAATTTTTCTGCAATTTCCTTGGAGTAAACGGACCGCGCTGTGGTCGCGTGTGCTGCAACTATTTCCGCAACGCTGAGGGCTTGCTGCTTAACCGTATTTGCTACGGCATTCTCCACGACATAGTAAGCGACCGTTACGGTCGCCAGAAAAATGAAGGTCAAAACCGCCCAAACAAGTTTTCGTTGGTAGGCTAGCGTACCTAGCATGGGTTACCGATCTCCACAAATGCCCCTGGCCGATGAGCCATGCCATTCGCCCCGCCGAGACACTCGCGGACACGAAATTCAAAATCCGCCACCCTATCAGATAGCATGCCCATGCGAATGGCCTGGGCCGAGGTGCTGCCGGCATACGCGAGTTCGGCGTCGAGACCGACATAGACCGGTTTCTTCTCGGCCGCGACGGCCACGGTCGAGGCGAGCAGCAGAAGGAAGGGCAGGAGGGATCGGGAAGCAAGGCGAATCAGGGACATGGGTATGACCTTTCGGGGATGTCGGTACAGTGGATCCCTCCGTCAAGACAATAATGCATCGAGCTTAAGAGGGCAACCTTCTTCATGCAGCGGAACGGCGCTGCCCCGGTTTCCTGCTTCTTTTCCCGAGTGAGTTTTTTCTTTCTCACTGTATTTGTCCAGAACCCTTGCGCCGCCGCCACTTGCCGTCCGGCAACCCTGGCGATGCCCCGGCAGTGCTTGTACCCCCTGGATTGTCAGGCCGTTTGCATAATCCTGGAAACGGCGATGGGGGTCATGGCGAGGATAATAAAAGCATCGGGGCAGAAGACCTGCCCCGGAAAAGCGTTCTTGCGCAGATGATTAGAAATCTACACCAATGCCAAGGAATGGCCCTTTATTTTTCATTGAGGCAAGTTTGTCACCGTCCGTCAGCTCCAGGTCAATAGAGCGGTATCCGCCTGCCACATACATGAACGGGAAAGGATTAAGTTTTACCTGCGCGGTAACATCATAAAGGTGATTATCCGCATAAGCGATAGCCATGCCATCCACTTCAGCGCTGACAAATGGACCGCTGAGGCGTAACACCGCTTTGAGCATGGGTACCGGCGCAGAGAAATCAGCCTGGGCGGTCTGTGCACTGTTTTTCACCGTAATATTGCCATCAATGAATTTAACATTCGCGCCAATCTCGGCTTCAAGGATGCCAATATTGAGCGGTGAGAATGTCCAGCCCAGATCATAGGTTTTCAGGTCTATATTGGTTGTTACGGCGCCAGAAAGGTTTTTGTCTGCATAAGTAAGGGGGAGGGTTAAGGTCTTGCTGGCATCGTACTTAAGTGGCGTAACGCCCACATACAGGTTGCCGAGGAAGGTGATGTGCGCCCGGCCACGGATGAAGATCAGGGATTTATCATCCAGTCCCAGATCATTTTCAAGATCAATCACCGTGCCGCCCGAGCGGGATTCGCCGGAAACACTGGATTGCCAGCCCGCCACTACCAGTTCGAGATCCACCGGCCCCAGTGCAAATACAGCGCTGGCGGGTAACAACATTAATGCGCCTAGTGTCCATGCAGTTTTTTTCATGATGCCCTCTCTTTATAATAAGGTTAAACGTATTCGTCAACATTATGAAGCGGCACAGACCGCCCCTTTCCCAACTGGGCAAAAGACTGGTATTCAGCGATGGCGCGCTGCGCCGTCGCGGTTACGCCGCCGGAGACGGACGCGCTGGTGTTAAGGTGTCGGCTCGTTGCATGAAAGTTTGTAGCGCCCCCGTTAAGGGTTGCATATCGGCCTAATACATCCCCTTCGGCCACACGCTCTACGGGTAACTGTGCCCCTGCCCCCCGCGCCTCGGAGCCAGTGTGATGCGGCAGCGGGGGGCGTCCGCCGCTCTGTACGGTGGACATCCTCCCCACAACTAACTGACCAGCCGATATCACCACAGACATTAGCGAACCGTCCCTGACAGGCTGCCAGCCCCTAGAAAGTGATTTTTACGCCGATATGCGCGCCTTCATCAAGTACTACGTCAGGGCCGATTTCAAGGCCAAATTTAATTTTGCGATAGCCGAGATACGCTATGGACTGCGGTAAAACTTCATACTCTAAACGTACACCGGTTTCGATAAAGCGATCGGCATCACCAAAGGTAACGATGTTCGGCGCAGCATAAAGTTGTCCGGCAATGCCAAAGCGGGAAGCCGATGCCGGTGAAAAGCGTACTTGACCGCCTAATGCCAATGCCAGCGCATCAGTGTTGTTGTCAGCGGTTGCCATGACGCCCTTTACGCCCATGCCGACAGTCATGCCGGGCAATCCGCTACCCACTTCGTTTCTCACTAAAACACCAACGTCACTGAACAGGTTATCTCGATCAGTGTAAAGGAATCCCATGTGGAATTCGGATTTTCCGAGGCTATCGCGCCCCATTGCCGAACTGTATTGAAATTGGGCGCTGTTATCACCCAGGCTGATATCAAGCGCGGCTGCGCTTGCAGGGGCGCTGGTCAGTGCGATGGCTAATGAAGTGGCGCCGACCCATGCCAGCGAACGTACAGAAAAACGGTGTATCAACATAGCTCTATTCCTTTAAAAATAATCCTGACATCAATTGACAAGCATACCACAGGCAATTCATATAACGAACTGATCGTAGCGTCTGCGTTTGGCGACACTTCCTAAAATTTTAACGCGGCACGCGCGCATACCCACACTTCAATTTTCGTTACGCCGGCGCTGCGTAGCATGGCAGCAAATTCTGCGACCGTTGCACCAGTGGTCATAACGTCGTCCACAATCGCCACATGGCTTACCGGGAGTTTTTTGACCATGCTGAATACTCCTTTGACATTACGTGGTCGTTCGCTGGCGGGCAAGTCAGACTGAATTGCGGTGGCGCGTTGGCGCTGGCAGTGCTGATAATCGATAGGGATGTTGAGCGCACGTGCGATAGGGCGCGCCAGCTCGGTGGCCTGGTTGTAGCCGCGTTCACGCAACCGCGTGGCGTGCAGCGGTATTGGAATGATTAGTTGCGGGAGCGGTGCGGAGATCAAGCGCACCCGTTTTTTGAGTTGTTGCGCCATCAATTCGCCGAGCAGGCGCGCGATCGCGAGCTTGCGATTGAATTTCAGGTCGTGAATCAAATGATCGACCGGGTGCGCATACTGAAACACGCTTAAGGTGTGATCATAGCTGGGCGGGTCTTTGAGGCACCGTCCACACAGCGCGGCGTCAATGCCATGCAAGGGTAATGCGCACTGGTAGCAGGCCGCGGCTTGCATCGGCAGGTCGGCCTGGCAACCCTGGCAAATGTCCAAACCCACCTGCCCGCGACCGCCACAGACCGTGCAGATGGGTGGAAATAGCCAGGATTGTATGATTTTAGTCCAAATGTTCACTTTGCATGATGCTTTAGGTTGACAGGAGCGCAGGGACGGTTAATATCTATAGACTACTACGGAAAGGAGCATCATGAATAACGAAATCTATCAACGTATTGACGCGATTACCGCGCGCACCCTGGCGGACGGTGAAATGACGGCTGAGGAAGGGCGCTGGATGATTCGCCTCGACGATGACTACCTGCCCTGGCTGATGGCGGGGGCTGATCGCCTGCGCAAGACTTTCCGTGGTCAGACCATTGAAGTGTGCGCCATTTCCAACGTGCGCTCCGGTAATTGCTCGGAGAACTGTTCCTTCTGTGCGCAGAGTGGCCATCACAAAAAAACCGCTGCCCCTGCGTATAACTATATCGCCAAGGAACAACTGGTGGAACAGGCCAAACGTGCGCGCGCCTGGGGCGCCAGTGATTTTGGCGTGGTGTCGAAAGGGTGGGGCGTACGCAACGGAAAAGAGCGCGAACAGTTGCGTGAATATTTTACCACGCTCAAAGAACACAGCGACATTGGGCGTTGTGCGAGTCTGGGTGCGCTCGACAAGGAAACGGCGGTGATGCTCAAAGAGATGGGCATGGAAAATTATCATCATAATCTTGAGTCTGCTGAAAGTTTTTTTGAAAATGTATGCACCACACATACCTACCAGGAAAATATCGACACCATTACGAATGCGCGCGCAGCCGGTTTGCGGGTGTGTGCCGGTGGCATTTTGGGCATGGGCGAGAGCTTGGATCAACGTATCGAGCTGGCCATCACGCTGCGCAACCTGGGCGTGGAATCCGTGCCGTTGAATTTTCTCAATCCGCAGCCCGGCACACCGATGGCCGATGTGGAGCCGATGAAGCCGATGGAAATTCTCAAGGCCATCGCGGTGTTTCGTTATTTATTACCCAAGGCAGAAATTCGCATTGCCGGTGGTCGTCAGTTTCTCGGTGAGCTGCAAGTCATGATCTTCATGGCGGGTGCATCCGGTGTTATGATCGGCGATTACCTTACCACCAAGGGACGTCAGGTTGAAGATGATCTGAAAATGCTGGAGACCCTTAATTTGCGGCCGCGCGGTGATACACAGCAGCGCCGCGAATCAGCCGCCGAACACAAGATCGCGTAGACGTGAGAGACCTTGCCGCGAATCTTGATCGGCAAAAGGCGCTGAATCTGTACCGCACGCGTCGTGTGCTGGAAAGTCCGGCGGGTGTCACAGCGGTTATCGACGGGCAGCGCTATTTATCTTTTTGCAGCAATGATTACCTGTGGTTGGCGTATCACCCTGAGGTGATTCAGGCCTTGCAACAAGGCGCGACTGACTATGGCGTGGGCAGTGGCGCGGCGCATCTGGTGAGTGGTCACAGCCACGCGCATCATGCGCTCGAAGAAGAGTTGGCGGCGTTTACACAACGCCCCCGCGCCCTGTTATTTTCCACGGGCTATATGGCGAACCTGGGCGTAGTGAGCGCGCTCGCACAACGTAGCGATACGCTATATGCAGACCGGCTCAACCATGCGTCGCTGGTTGACGCCGCATTGCTGTCACAGGCGCGTCTGCGGCGTTATCCGCATGCGGATCTTGCAACCCTAGGAAAATGGTTGGGCGAATCACCGGGAGATATCAACGAACATAAATGGATCATCAGCGATGGTGTGTTCAGCATGGACGGTGATCTTGCGCCATTGCCACAACTTGCAGCGCTGGCCCGCCAGCATAATGCCGGGTTGATCATTGATGATGCCCATGGTTTTGGCGTGCTGGGCAAACACGGCGGTGGCATTGCCGAGCATTTTGCGCTGAGCGCGGCGCAGGTGCCGGTATTGATTGGCACTTTAGGTAAAGCGTTTGGTACCTTCGGTGCCTTTGTTGCAGGCAGTGAAGATCTGATTGAAACATTGATTCAACATGCACGCAGTTACATTTACACCACCGCCCTGCCACCCGCCATCGCGCAGGCCACGCGCGTCAGCGTGCGGCTGGTG
>JANOOA010000279.1:0-2178 GCA_031421115.1 Gammaproteobacteria bacterium
GACCACCACCATGACACTCAAGTCACTGACGACGGTGGGCCCGGACTGGCGCGTTAAAGAAATGGTCAAAAGTCAAAAGTGGTCATTTACAGCGGGCGCGACTTATTACATTGTTCTGAGGCCGGTGGACGGTGAATTCCGGGGCGTTTATTTCACAGCGGAAGCCGTGGACTGGTTTACCGCCAAAGAGTCGGTGCGGCAGTTGAGAGCGGTGGATGCGGCGCGGCGCGCGCCGATATAAAACGCACTCGCAACCCCTCCAGCCGTAGGGTGCGCCGTGCGCACCAATACATTGGTTAGTGTTGCTGCGCGTCGTGCATGGATGCACAAGTGCCGCGAGAGGCAGGATGCCGGAAGCGGCCAACGCTTGGCGGGTTACGCAAAAAACGCTAACCCGCCCTACATTGATTATTTTACGGATCAATATCTTGTCTATTGTCATTCTGGTCGTGCTCGGTGTGCTGCTGGTGTTTGGCCCGCAGTTCTGGGCGCGCCATGTGCTGAAACGCTATAGCGTTGAGCAGGATCATTTTCCAGGCACGGGCGGTGAATTGGCGCGGCATCTGCTGGATAAACAGGGTTTGCATAATGTCCATGTCGAGGCGACTGAAAACGGCGGTGATCACTATGATCCGCTGGCGAAGCGGGTGCGGCTCAGCCCGGCTAATCTGAAAGGCAAATCACTCACCGCCATTGCCGTGGCGGCGCATGAGGTGGGTCACGCCATTCAAGACCAAACCGGTTACGCCCCGCTCAAGACGCGTACTGATTTGGTAAAAATCGTGCAGCGCACCGAAAAAATCGCCTCGATGGTGATGTTGGTGATGCCGGTGGTGATGCTCGTCACCCGTTCTCCAACCGCCGGGTTGGTGCTGTTCGTGGCTGGACTGGGCGGTTTTGCTCTGTCTACCCTGGTGCATTTGGTCACCCTGCCGGTGGAATGGGATGCCAGCTTCGGCCGGGCGCTGCCCCTGTTGCGCGATGGGCAATATATTTCAGAGCAGGAACAACGCGCCGCACGCCGTATTCTCAAGGCCTGCGCGCTCACCTACGTGGCCGGGTCACTGGCCAGCCTGTTTAATTTGTGGCGCTGGTTGGCGATATTGCGACGCTGATCAGCGCCTTGAAAAGATATGCATGATATTATAATATCGTATGCATAATTCAGGAGGTGCCGATGAGAACCACGCTTGATTTACCCGAAAAATTGCTGAATGAGGCAATGAAAATAGCCCATATTGATACAAAAACCGGGGTGATTGTCAAAGCATTGGAGGAGTTGATAAGAAAATCAACCATTTCTGACCTGAAGCAGTACAAGGGAAAGATTAATTTAGAGATTGATCTTGATGAAGTCAGAGATCGCCGTTAATGGATGTTTTGGTCGATACGTCAATATGGATTGATTATTTTCGAGGTGCCGATAACTCCCCGGATCTGGGTCTCCTGATTGATGAAAATCTCATTGTTACCAACGACATAATACTGGCGGAACTGATCCCCTATCTAAAAATAAAGAAGCAAACCAAAGTCATTGATCTGCTTCATGAAGTAAAGCGCATCCCTCTGGAAATCCACTGGGATGAAATTATTGAATTTCAGGTAAAGTGTCTGAAAAGTGGGTGCGGTGGGGTAGGAATTCCTGATTTGATTATCGCTCAGAACGCAAGGCAAACCCATTGCAAGGTCTACTCACTCGACAAACACTTTCGCCTTTTAAGCCAGCTATTGAAGGTAAAGCTGTACGCGTAGCTCTCCGGGCAGTACATTTGCCACTTTTGTAACATCCCGAATAGTAATATAATGAAAAGTTAGGCTTTTTGTGTACCGTGCCCTATTAGAATTTACAGATGGAATCATACGTTTGAATACTGATTTTCCCAGAATTAAGCTCCTGCCCCCCTATGTATTTAACATCGTGGGTGAGTTAAAGGCCAAGGCGCGTGCGCGTGGTGAAGACATTATTGACTTTGGCATGGGTAATCCCGATCAGCCCACGCCGCAGCATATTGTGGACAAGCTCATCGAAGCCGCGCAACGTGGCGATACGCATCGCTATTCGGTGTCGCGTGGCATTCCGCGTTTGCGCAAGGCAGTGGCCACCTGGTATCACAATCGTTTCAACGTCGAGCTGAACCCTGACACCGAGACGATTGTCACCATCGGCTCCAAAGAAGG
>JANOOA010000280.1:0-2322 GCA_031421115.1 Gammaproteobacteria bacterium
CAGCCGACCGCCATGGATGGCGATCGCTTCCGGCATCCTGCCTCTGGCGACACTCGTGCATCCCTGCACAGCGGAAGTGCTGGAAATGCGCCGGGCAGGATGCCCAAGTGCTGCGAGCGCATGGATGCGCGTGAGCAGCCAGGAACAACTTTCCAGCCCAATCGTGTGCCCCGCGCCGAACCCGTGCCCGGCGGTATCGCGATGATTCCGCTGGCGGTCAGCCCAGCTCTAGACAATGATTGGTGGAGCAAAATAGCGCAAGGCGAAAAACCTGCCACACCTATAGCTCATTACAATGGGCAACGTGTGCTGATAACCCCCGCTCGCGCTGGTTGGCTGGCCATTGTCGGCATCCCACTGGATGCCCTGCCGGGTGAACAAACGCTGCAAGTGCAAGTGGCCTCTGGCTCATCACACAATATTACATTCATGGTGCACAGCAAAGAATATGCAGTACAACGCCTCACCATCAAAGACCAGCGCAAGGTTGAGCCCAACCCGGACGACGTGAAACGCATCGAACGTGAAGCCAAACAAATCAATGCCGCTCTGACACAATGGAGCGAACAATTGCAAGTACCTCTGAATTTTCTTAAACCAGCCAAAGGTGAATATTCCAGCCCATTCGGCTTGCGGCGTTTCTTTAACGGCCAGCCGCGCAATCCGCACAGCGGCCTGGATATCGCTGCACCGAAAGGCGCGCCCGTGTACGCACCCACCGACGCGACCGTGATCAGCGTGGGTGATTTCTTTTTTAACGGCAACACAGTGTTTCTCGATCATGGCCAGGGACTGGTGACGATGTACTGTCATCTTGATGACATCACCGTGCAGCCTGGAACACGTATCACACGCGGTACAGTCATCGGCCATGTCGGCATGACAGGACGCGCCACCGGCCCACACTTGCACTGGGGCGTCAGCCTGAATAATGTACGGGTTAATCCTGCTTTGTTCTTGCCAGAAATTTCCGCACCGCCCCCACCCTGAAAATAACCCTCTCGAGTTGCCAATCAAGCGCGCCGACCATAAATAGCCGTAAGATTTAACGAAAAAAGCCCCGTGTTTCTTCAAAGAAACACGGGGCTTTTTTATGCCTGACGCAGAGGTCGCTATGATTTGCCGTAATGCCGCCGCATGCGCTGCCGCTTTTGTATCTGGCGTGGCGTAAGTACATTCTTTTTATCGCGATAGGGATTATCGCTGCCTTTAAATTCAACGACTAACGGCGTCCCTTCCAGCTTCAAAATTTCACGAAACGCATTGGAAAGATAACGCCGGTACGCGCCAGGAACAGCATCGACTTGATTGCCATGAATAATAATCGTCGGCGGATTCTGCCCGCCTTGATGCGCATAACGCAGTTTGATGCGGCGACCATGCACTAACGGCGGTTGATGCTGCTTTACCAGATCCATGAGATAGCGCGTGAGCTGTGGCGTAGAGAGTTTCTGCGTGGCAGACTGATAAGCGCGATCCACCCCGGCCATCACCTTGTCATCGCCCGTGCCTTGCAGCGCAGATATAAAATACACTGTCGCAAACTCCAGGAAGGGCAATTTTCGCTCCACCTCGCGCTTCAGATAAGTGCGCTGCTCGATATCCAGCTTGTCCCATTTATTCACAGCAATCACCAGCGCCCGGCCACTTTCCAACACGATGCCCGCCAGCGTCGCGTCTTGGTCCGTCACACCGCTATCGGCATCCAGCACCAACACCACCACGTGGGCTTCTTCGACGGATTGCAGGGTTTTTACAACGCTGAATTTTTCCACCATGTCAGTGACTTTGTGGCGACGCCGCACACCCGCCGTATCAATCAAGGTATAGTGGCGTTGATCGCGTTCAAAGGGAATAGAAATGCTATCGCGCGTCGTGCCCGGCTCATCAAACGCCAGCACGCGCTCCTCGCCGATAATACGATTCACCAGCGTGGATTTGCCAACATTGGGCCGCCCCACTATAGCCACCTTAATGCCAGACGCAATATCTGTCTCACTACCTTCAGACTCTATCGGCAGGGGCGCCAACACCGCCTCCATCATGCGCCCTATACCATCGCCGTGGGTAGCAGACACCGGATACGGTATTCCCAAACCCAGTGCCTGGAATTCCGCACTGACAATCGCGGCGTTCAGCCCTTCAGCCTTGTTCAGTATCAGGTATACCGGCTTGCCAAACTGCCGCAGATGCCGCGCAATATCCTGATCTCCGCTAGTCATGCCGGCACGCCCATCCACCAGAAACAGGATCACGTCAGATTCCTGCACCGCCAGCATCGCCTGCTCAGCCATCAACGAATCAATGCCGTCACGCTCACCG
>JANOOA010000281.1:0-1997 GCA_031421115.1 Gammaproteobacteria bacterium
CTGACAATTAAGGCGCGCCTCTGGGCGTTGATGGGCGGGATGATGGCGCTCATGGTAATAATCAGCATTCTAGGCTTGCGCACTATCGAGCAGGCCAATGATCATTTGCGGGCGGTATATGGGCATGGGCTGGTGCCAACCACTCAACTCGGCGGGATACTGGATCGCGTAATGGCTGACCGCATCTATGTCATGCAGGCGTTGGCGGATCCGACCCCGGAGCAGATCCAGGAAAGCGCTGCCAAAATAAAGAGCAACGAGGATAAGCAACACGCCCTGCTGAAAGAATATCTGGCGATCGGCACGAGCGGTGCTGAGGAGCAAAAAATGATCGCCGGACTTGAGGCGGCGCATGAGCAATTTTTAGCAAAAGGTATCAATCCCATTGTTGATTTATTGAAGGCAGGCCAGGTGGATCAAGCCAGGGCGCATGCATTCCAGTCTTTAGAGCCAACCTACCTCCCGCTAAAAGAAAGCATGACGGCGCTCCTTGCATTGCAAATGGCTGAAGCAAAGACGGAGTATGAGGGCGCTGAAGCGGGTTATGTAGCAGCGCGCAACATGAAAATAGCGATATTGGTCGTGGCTATTCTGTGTGCCGGTTTCCTGGCGTTTTTCACGGTGCGCAGCATTGCACGCGCGGTCGCTGACATAGAGGGCGCCACGGCGCGTCTGGCAGAAGGGGATCTGGCCGCACGGGTAAAGTATGCGGGTAATGACGAGCTGGGCCAGGTGGCGCGGGCTTTCAACAAGATGGCAGATAAATTTAAAGGCACGCTTGGCGAAATATCGGGCGCCACCGCGCAACTGGCGGCGGCTGCTGAAGAGTTGTCCGCCATCAGCGCCGAGACTAATCAAGGCATTGCCCGGCAGCAAGCTGAAACGGAGCAGGTCGCTACTGCAATGAATGAGATGTCGACTACTGTGCATGATGTGGCGCGCAATGCGGCGCAAGCTGCCCAGGCTACGCAAAGTGCGGATGCCGAAGCACAACGCGGCAAGCAGGTAGTGAAAGCGAATATTCAGGCGATTGACGCCCTGGCGATCGAGGTTGAACATGCTGCCAAAGTGATACAAAAACTCGAAGCCGAAAGCGCCAGCATTGGCAGCGTGGTCGATGTGATCCGGGGTATTGCCGAACAAACCAATCTACTTGCCTTGAATGCAGCGATTGAAGCGGCGCGTGCCGGGGAACAAGGGCGTGGTTTTGCGGTGGTGGCCGATGAAGTACGCACCCTGGCGAGCCGTACCCAGCAGTCTACCCAGGAAATTCAGCGCATGATCCAGGGCTTGCAGACGGGTGCTGGCGAAGCAGTCAAGGTAATGGTTGAGGGGCGTAACCGGGCACAAGCCAGCGTCAAGCAGGCGGCGCAGGCGGGTGAATCGCTGGAGTCGATTACCCAGGCCGTAGCGAACATTACGGATCTGAACACCCAGATCGCCAGCGCGGCCGAAGAGCAAAGCGCGGTTGCTGAGGAAATCAACCGGAATGTGCTTACCATCAGCCAAGTGGGTCAACAAACATCCCACGCATCACAACAGACCCTGGTGGCCAGTGAAGAACTGGCGCGACTGGCCGCACAGTTGCAAAATGTGGTCAGCCAATTTCGTGTGTAGCACTGGGGAAGTCATTGACATGATTGCTTATTAATGCGTATAGTATTGTCTATGCGTCGCTTTCTCGTGCTTATTATGCTGTGCCTGCTCCCGCTCCAGACCTCTTGGGCTATGGTAGCTGATTATTGCGAACACGAGCGGGACAATGCCGCCCAGCACTTCGGCCATCACGATGATGAGCACCAAGCTTCATCGTCCGGCACTCTCGACGATAGCACGGGGCCTGAACAGGACAATCCCAATTCTGGCCACGATCATTCCCATCTCTCGAGTTTTTTGGGTGTTTTGAGTGTGTACACGCTCTCCATATGTGTACCGTTACAGTTCTCGTTGCATTGCGATGACCAATCTTATTCCTTCCTTGCTGCGGATAAACCCGC
>JANOOA010000282.1:0-2261 GCA_031421115.1 Gammaproteobacteria bacterium
GTGAGACGACCCAGTGATGCCAGCTTCATTTGTTGTGCCTGCTGTGCCAGCGCGGCGGTATCTTCAAGAAAAATAAGCGTGCCTGATGCGGCATCGGCGCCCATGTGCGCAAAGCGGGGCAACAGGGTGGCGGCAGTTTGCGAAGGGCTGAATACTTGGGATTCAAGTTGCAGACCGTCACGCCAGTCACGCCATTGCTCGGCCAGCGCAGGGCACAGCTGTGTTATAAGCTGATGTGGCTGATGTGATTCAACATTGTCCTTCTCTGATCCGGCACTTAACAAATGGCGCGCTGACTCATTAATCAGCCGCACGTTTTCCTCGGCATCAACCACCAGTACGCCGGTTTGCATGCGCTGAATAATATATTCCGTCAACTGTTGCATGTTGGCGAGATCAACGCCACGTTGCGCCGCCAGTGTTTCGCTGGTGCGGATGCGCTCTGCCAAGGTGTGGGTTAACCATGCTGTTGCAAAAAAGGCGGCTCCCAGCAGACCCGCCTGGGCATAGTTAGCTCCCAGCACCGGATCCAGCAAGTACGCGCGCACCTGCTCAGCCAATACCATCAGGCTGGCTGCCGCCGCAAAGAAAGTCGCGGTGCGTCCTGGCATCAAAATACTGCCACCGGCGACAGACACCAGCAATAACATACCCAGTCCGCTGGTAATGCCCCCGCTGGCATGCATCAGCACGGTGACGATAAAGATATCCACTAATATCTGCGCATAGACCTGAACGCCAAAGCGCGGCCAGCGCCCATACATACCGACAGTGCTGAGAATGCTGAAAACCAGATAGATAAGGCTAGTAGCCAAAAACAGCTCTGGGGTGCGCGTCCCCAGTGACTGGGATTCAATCCCCGTCAGTGGCAGGGTAACAAACAGCGCTGCAATGACCATACGATAGCCATTTAGCAGTTTCAGAAGTCCCCAAGCGCCGGAAAATGCGGGGGATAGCGCCGTCATGTCCGCGTGCTGTTGCGTATCATTGTCCGGGGGTGATCTGATGTCGGCTTTAGAAAACATTCCTGAGAAAGTTCCATTTGAGATTGCTGGTAAATTGCGCCTTAAGCAAGCACTGATTACACCTGATAAATAATGGCCCAATACTGTTAGTTTAGCCGTTCGTGGTGAGCCCTGTCGAACCACCCGCCACGCATCCAGAACCCTTCGACAGGCTCAGGGCGAACGGGGGGACTGTTAAGCTAACAGTATTGAGTAATGGCCGGTCATTTCTTACTTCGTTCGAAATGACAACGCTGAAGCATTTCATCAGTATTATCGGCTGGTGTCCGGCAAGTCTTTATTGAGATGGCCCGAAATTAACCCAGATTTTCCATTAGCACTCTACTGCGGCCGCACAAGGCTAATGGAAAATCCAGGTTGAAGTGCTCGGGTCAAGCTTAATGTTACAGTAATCCGCTTCGATCAACGGCGAACCCTTCTTCCTCTTCTTCTTTCCGATGAGCCAGCCGATACAGAATCGGTAGCACCAGCAGGGTCAGGGCGGTTGAGGACAGAATGCCGCCGATCACCACAGTCGCCAGCGGCCGCTGCACCTCGGCTCCCGTTCCTGTGGCGATCGCCATCGGAATGAAACCAAGCGACGCCACCAGCGCGGTCATCAACACCGGACGCAGGCGCGTCAATGCCCCTTCGTGTATCGCTACATCCAGCGACTTGCCTTCCTCGCGCAGCGAGCGGATAAAGGCGATCATCACCAGGCCGTTGAGCACTGCGACGCCCGACAGCGCAATGAAGCCGACGCCCGCCGAAATGGACAGCGGGATATCCCGCAGCCACAATGCCAGGATGCCGCCGGTCAGGGCGAACGGCACGCCGGTGAACACCAGCAGGCCATCCTTTACGTTATTGAACATCGCGAACAACAGCATGAACACCAGCAGCAATGCGACCGGCACTACGATCTGCAAGCGCTTGGTCGCTGACTGCAACTGCTCGAAGGTGCCGCCCCAGGTAGTCCAGTAGCCCGTCGGCACCTTGACCGCCTGCTGAATCTGCCGCTCGGCCTCACCTACGAAAGACCCGATATCCCGCCCGCGCACGTTGGCGGTCACGACCACCCGCCGCTTCCCGTTTTCACGACTGACCTGGTTGGGGCCCGGGGCAATGTCGAACGTCGCCACCTGCCCGAGTGGCACAAAGCCCGAGGTCCCGGGAATGGCGATCGGCAACCGCCCCAGCGCATCGAGGTCGGTTCGCAGCGGTTCCGGCAGACGCACAATGATGGCGAACCGCCGG
>JANOOA010000283.1:0-7773 GCA_031421115.1 Gammaproteobacteria bacterium
GAAAGATCAATAATCGACAAACGTCGATGCGCCAAACCTACACCTGGCTCGGTATGTTGCCCACCTTCATCTGGTCCACGATGAAACTGGGCTTGATTCATGCGCGCCAGCAAGGCTTCATCTATTGTACGCGCTTCACGCGTCTCAAGAATGCCGGCAATCCCGCACATAGATTAATCGCCTTTAAAATAAATTCAGAATTGGTTAATATTTTTCTTTGATAACGTCGTCATACACAGACAGATAACGCTGCACCATAGTGTCAAGATTAAACTCCTGCTCAACGCGCTGCCGTGCTTGTGTGCCGTGCTGGCGCCGCAAAGCAGCGTCTTCCACATACCGCTGCAAGGCATCTGCCATAGCATCGGCATTCGCTGGCGGCACCAGTGTTCCCGTTTGCCCTTCCACAATCAACTCGGAATTGCCTCCTACATGAGTAGCAACCACCGGTAAGCCACTCGCCATAGCCTCGAGTATGGTATTGGAAATGCCTTCGGCCAGTGAGGGCAGCACAAAAATATCCATACCACGAAATAAAACTGGCGTGTCATCACGGGAACCTGGCAACCAGCACAGCTCCAGTGCGCTAGCCTGCTGTAACATCACCTGCGCCTGCGCACGTAGCGGCCCATCCCCGATCAACACCAGGCGCAGACGGCGCCGAAGTTCCGGCAATCGTTCCAGCAGCAACACAAAAGCACGTACCAGCGTCAGTTGATCCTTGACCGTTTGCATACGCCCCACAGTGCCGATAACAATGCTATCTTCCCCCGCGAAACCTTCCACAGGCAACGCTTCACGACCCGCCAGTGCAGGATGAAAAAGCTCACTATCCACGCCATTACAAATGGTTACAATCTTGTTATCGGCCACACCGATCTGGTTTCGTAGCCACTGCGCCAGATCACACGATAGTGGGATATAACGATCCACTAATGGCCGAAAAACACGGCGCAGCAGATTATATTTGCGATTGCGACCGTCGATATCGTGAATATCCCGGCCATGCTCACCCTGCACCCGGCAATGCACGCCTGCCAGTGCGGCGGGTAATTGCGCTTCTAATGCCGATAAATTACGAGTGTGTACTATAACAGGGCGCAAATGTTTGAATAATCGCCATAGCCGGAAATAGATTCCTAAATCTTTACCCTCACGTTTATGTAGTGCGTAACATTCGACATTGCTCTGCTTAATCCGCGCACGAAAAGCCAGATTATAATCTGTCATGCAAATAATCACATGGCGATAATGCCCTTCTGGCATGTGGTTAATAATGTTCACCAAACCATTTTCCACCCCCCCCACATCCAGGCGGTGTATCACATGCGCCACCAAGGGCAGCTCCCGTACATCCCTGCACTCGCCGCACTTGGGCATCCTGCCCGGCGGAAGAAGCGGTAGTGTCATGGCGCAGCAACCGTGCGCTCTTGCGCAACTGTGTGTGCCGAACTATTCACTGCAGGCACAATATCGCCTTCCAGCAAGCGATCCAGTCTCGTCAAATTTTCAGCCCATGTATAATATTTCAATACGTAGGCGCGTCCAGTAGCATTCGGCTTTCCCTGTAACAGGCACAAAGCCTGTTCTACACACTCCGCAACATCATCTGCCACTACAATACCTGTGCCTTCATTAATTCCGGCATTGAATGCACTGGCACCATCAATGCCAGACTCAATACCTTCCACTGCCGCCGAGGTTGCCAACACAGGTTTGGCCATGGCCATGGCTTCCAGCACCTTGTTTTGCACACCACGCGCAATACGCAGCGGCGCCACAGCAGTAATCGCGTGCGCAAGGTAAGGTCGCACATCGGGCACTCCGCCAGTCACATGAACACCTGCAATGTTTTCCAATTGCTTCAAGGCCGATGCCGGGTGTCCACCCACAATATAAAAACGAGCCATTGGATTACTTTGAACTATCTGCGGAAAAACTTCCTGCGCAAACCATGTGACAGCATCAACATTCGCCCAATAGTCCATTGCTCCGGTAAACACTAACACCTTCTCACCGGGAAGATAAGGATTCGCATAGTGTCGGTGCGGCGAAAAATACTCGCTATCCACGCCATTATTCAGATAATCAATGCGCCCCGCACTTTCCGGCGCTAATGTTTTAAACAGCCTGGCTTCATCCTGTGAAACCAGAACACTGGCATCAAATTCTGCGGCTATGCGACGCTCATAAATTTCCAGCCGCCGTGCTTCGCGTTGGTAAACAGCGCTCATCGGCCAGGATTTGCTTTTAGCATATTGCCGCCACTTATCCGAATCCACATCAACAAAATCAATCACACGACGTACATTTGACCATCGTTGGTCGATCACATTACTAGGCGCATGACTGACCACATACTGAGCCATGCCCGATGAAAAAACAAACACTCTATGCACCGGATTATTTTCCAGCAAGCGCGTGACCCATTCCTGCATACTTGCATCATAATAATACGGCAGTGTGAGCGCCTCACCACGCAGTAAGCCCTTTGCGCTACGTAAACGTGCCCTACGTGAATTCAAGCCAACAAAATGCGTTTCACCACATAACTCTTTTAACACCGGCATATATTTCCAGTCCTGTTCGTCATCAACGAACGTGCCTAGGTGTACACGGTATTTGCCAGCCAGGTATTTCAACACATGGTAGGAGCGGATCTTATCCCCTTTGTTGGGTGGATAAGGAATGCGATGAGCGAGAAACAACAGTTCCTGCATGATTCACTACCCTAGATTTTTCGCAACCATCGGGCCGATGATTTTAGTCAGCGCATAGGGCATGGCTTTCCATGCGCGAATAAACAGCTGATATTTTGGATTGAGCGGATTGATTTCTGGCATTTCATTAATGCCCAACAAATAATGTTCATAATATAAAGGCTGTGGCTCGAATCCCCAATGCTCCTTGAAGCTGTATGAACCTGTGCCTTTTTTACTGCGGCCGAAATCAAAAATCCGGATGCCACGCTCAGCCGCGCGGCGCATCAACTCCCAATACATAAAATCATTCGCGGCAAATTCACGTGCTTCGTTTGTGCCACCCCCATAATAAGGCAACACCTCATCACGAAAATAGAAGCTCATCACGCTGCTAATCGCTCGCCCTTCTTTGGTAATGGTAAGCACTTCACATTCTGCACCAAATACATGTTTTATTTTTTTATAGAATTGTATGCTATTGACAGGCGTACCCAAGCAGTAGACACTGGTCGCATAAGCTTCATAAAAACGCTCCACACTTTCATCAATTTCACTAGTCAACTCCGCCTTGATACCTTTGCGTACCATTGCACGTTGTTTACGCGGAATCGCCAGCATGTTTTTTTCAGGATTCGCATCAATTTCTTTACGGAAAGTAACGTATAAATCTTTAGTTGGCCAGTCAGTGTGCTGCGGCTTAAGGTTGCGCATTTCCAGATGGCCCACCTTCAGCTCCCTTGCTAGGCGTTGAGCTTCTTCATCCAGAACCCTGCGCGCATCCTGACTGATGGCAGCGATGCCACCGTACACACAAAATGGCATCGACGTGAGTGCATTTCCAAATAGACGGCTGCGCACATGACCTAATGGCAATACACCCTGAATTTCACTATTATGTTCGGCATACAGGAAATAACAGGTATGGCCCAAGGTATCCTCAATAATTTCTTTCCATCCGGCACGATGAAAAAAAGTAGCTTCCGGACAGGTGGTAACAAAAGCATCCCATCGGACACGATCAGCCACACCCTTTGTTAGATCCAGACGTTTAACTTGCATGCGGCACCACGGTCGAATCTATCGGCCAGACCGTAGCAGACCTGGAGTTTAAAGCGCCATCCAGGAAAAGGCGATCCATACGATTCCATCGGAAATCTTTTAACAGGGTGTCCAAACGGCGCTCCATGCGATGAAGGTTTAGATAATGCCGGAAACGCGTTTTAACACCTATCCCTTGCTGACGGGGTTGCTCGGGGTCAACTTCCCACGGGTGGAAGTAAAAAATGCATGGCTGTCCATCGCGTTGATTAACGCGTTGCATTGCCCAGCGTGACAAATCATAGGGGAAAAAACGAAAATATCCCCCGCCACCACAAGGCAATTTCTTGTTAAATAAATTGACAGTGGTGACAGGTATTTCCAGTAAACGCTTATCATGATGTGGATAAAAAGCAAAACGCGGAGCTTCCGGCATGCCGTAAAGATCGTGTTTAATCGGATAAATACTTGAGCTGTAGCTATGTCCAGCTTCGGCAAGCACATCCAGCGCCCATAAGTTACCTGCGCCTATCGAGTAACTGGCTGCGCGATAACCTCGCACCGCTACCCCACTGAGGTCTTCCAAAAGTTTTTTGGTGCGCACCACATCGTCACGAAACTCATGTGGTTGTTGCTGTGTCACTCGCACATGAGAATAACCATGGCTGGCCAACTCATGGCCATCATCAACAATGCGGCGTACCAATTGCGGATAGCGTTCAGCCACCCAACCCAGCATAAAAAATGTCGCCTTGACACCGTGCCTGTCAAACAGATCCATGACGCGATTAGCATTAGCATCTACCCGGCATGGCAACACATCCCATTGATCACGACGAATATGTTTTTCAAAAGCGGACACCTGGAAGTAATCCTCCACATCCACTGTCATCGCATTGGAGATTGGATTTTTATAGCTCACTTTAACCACTTTTCCAGAATTGCCGCGATACGCTGCGCTGCACGACCATCCCATAACTCTGGAATCTGACCTGCTTTTCCACCTTTGCTTAATACTTCATTCGTGGCAAAAAGAATTTTTTCAGGGTCAGTGCCAACAATAGTATTGGTGCCCTGCTCGACAGTGATGGGACGCTCGGTACTTTCTCTTAGCGTGATGCATGGCACACCCAACGCAGTTGTTTCTTCCTGAATACCACCTGAATCCGTCAATACCAAACGCGCGCGTGACATTAAACCCAGCATCTCAAGATACCCTTGTGGCGGCAGTCGTTGAATACTCGGCGTGGATAGTAGAGGCTCCAATCCCAATGCTTTAATGCGCGACTCAGTACGTGGGTGAACAGGGAATATCAAAGGCAGGCGTTCGCTGATGTTGCGCAATGTGACCAGCAGCCTTTCCAGTACTACGGGATCATCAACATTCGAAGGACGGTGTAATGTCAAAACGCCATAGCCTGTATGGCTCTGTAAAAATATAGGGGCATTCGCCAACCCGGATAAAACTTGCTCTACAGGCACCGCTTGTTTGACATGGCGCAGCAAGGTGTCAATCATTACATTACCGACGAAATGGATGCGCTCATCTGCGATACCTTCGCGTAACAGATTATCGCGCGCACTATGTTCTGTGGTAAATAATAAATCGGAAATCTGATCGGTAAGAATACGGTTGATTTCTTCGGGCATAGTGCGATCATAACTGCGCAACCCCGCTTCCACATGAATAACGGGAATACCTTTTTTTGACGCGACCAGTGCGCAGGCAATAGTGGAATTAACATCACCTACCACTAATACTGCATTGGGCTGTTCCGCATCTATCACGGGCTCAAAACGACGCATCACTTCTGCGGTCTGAACCGCATGGCTCCCTGAACCCACTTCCAAATCCATGTCAGGACGAGGTATGCCTAACTGATTAAAAAATTGATGCTTCATCGCTTCATCATAATGCTGGCCCGTATGCACCAACCGCACCTGTAACGGCGATGTCGCCAAGGCATCCATAATGGGCGCGATTTTCATAAAGTTGGGGCGGGCACCTACCACACACAGTATCTTGGGCGCTATTTGCTTGGTCAAATCCCTACTCCAATACTAATAAGTTTATGTGTAGTATTATTTGTCTTCAGTAACATCCATTTGACTCTGCGGTACAACAGCACGGCGTATCATGCCTAATTCACGATAAATGGAGTCCTGTAATTTCTGCACTGAACCTTCCAGTGCCACCAGACGCTGCTCAACAGGCGACTCTGAAAGAGTGCTGCGTCGAGCACCAGAAACAGTGCCCCCCCCCAGATAAGGGCTTTCCTGTAACAACTCCTGAGAAACTGCATCAACTGTTTTCTCGCTGATCACGTGAATTTCTTCAAGGAATCCATACAACATCAATCTGTCACAAAAAGTATTGATGCGACGAGGGATCCCTACCGTTGCTTTGTGGATGGCGGCATATGCACTTTCGCTAAAGGAGGGATCGCCCGTCCACCCTACCAGTCGCAGCCGGTGTTCCATGTACGAACGTGTCTCATCCACATCCAGAGGTGTGAGATGATACGCAGCAATAACCCGCTGGCGTAATTGCTCCATGCCATCACCCTGGAGGGTCTGGCGAAACTCTTGTTGGCCTAACAGAAAACTTTGCAAGAGCGCTTTTTCTCCCACCTGAAAGTTGGACAACATGCGCAACTCTTCAAGCGCGCGTGGTGGAATATTCTGGGCTTCGTCCACTACCAGCAATACGCGTTTTCCTTCGCGGTTACGCGCCATGAGAAATGTTTCAAGATTCTTCAGCAAGCCCGCTTTACTCACACCTTCGTGCGCCAAACCAAACGCGGCAGCGACCATCCGCAGCATATCATCTGCTTCAAGCTGTGTAGTGACCAACTGGGCAGCCACCACATTTTCCTTGCTCAAATCAGAAAACAAGGTACGCATCAACATGGTTTTCCCGGTGCCGATATCCCCGGTAATAACAATAAACCCTTCGCCTTGAGTCAAGCCATAGCGTAAGTAGGCCAACGCACGTTTATGACAGCGGCTACCAAAAAAGAAACGCGGATCTGGACTTAACTGGAAGGGTCTATCACGCAATTTATAAAAAGCTTCATACATTTCTATTTTCTCAAAATGTCACGGTTAAACGGGCAACTACTCTATTTTCAGAAGATTCATTAATGAATCTACTTGAGCTGCGAACTGCATGACGAAATTCTATAGCACCTTTAACATCATGCTGTATATCATGATTCAGTGTCATTCCCACATTCCAGAAATCATCAGCCTGATTATCAAGACTATATTTTATATTCTGTGATCCACTGTTGATTGATAAATTTGAATGCGGGGCAAGCTGTAGTGCCCAGGAAGCATTCGCTCCTTGTAATCTCTGTAATTCGCCGCTACCTTCAAATAAGCGACTCTCATTAAACAGCGAAAAATTAAAATCATTTCTTTTTAATTTATAACCAATGGCAGCCTGCAAGTGTTTACTGATATAGACATCATTAGTAAGCGTAGGAATGAGGAATGCAACCAAAACCGGCAAGCCGGTTTGAGGGTCGACAAACACACCCCCTGCCCCATCAGAAATCATAAAGATGCGACTTTCAGGGCGGAGCATGTTTATGGTGGTTACATTTTCTGTATAACTCAAATTCCATGTGCTACGCCGCGTTACATGTTTAGCATCCAGGGCATAATTGTTGCCAAAAAAACGCTTTCCATAACTGGCCTGGAGGGATGTGCGACTACTCGGACTCCAGATCAACCCTGCATTCCAAAAAGCGCCGCTGGGCTTGCGCTGTAATTGGGAAGTACCATACTCATTATTTTCATACCCGCCGGATGTCGTAAATATTAATTTGCGACTTGCCACATAACGTAAATCAGCCGTATATGTTTCAAATTTGAGATGTGAAGCCACCTGTTTTGAAGCAGGGGTTTCCTGTTGTTTATATCCAAGACCCCATGGAAAAGTCTTGAAAGTTGCTCCACTGGTTATTCTTGCAGAATACGTATTCGACTCGCTGCCGAATCCCGTCGCCTCATAATGAGTTTTATCATA
>JANOOA010000284.1:0-5971 GCA_031421115.1 Gammaproteobacteria bacterium
CTGATTATTTCAGCGGTCTACATGGGCGCGCTCGAAAAGCTTGCGCCTGAAGCGAGCGGCTGGCGCAAGCTGTGGAAAGGCGCGGGGGTAGTGTTGTTGATATATGGTGGCCTGGTATTGCTGGGTGCTGCAAGTGGCGGCAAAGATGTGCTGCGGCCGTTGCAGGGCGCCGCGTTCATGAGCGGCGGAGCGTCAGCCCTGGCGGAGCAACACCTGCCATTCAAAATCATTAAAGGGGTGGCTGATCTTAACCGTGAGCTGGACGCCGCACAGGCACAGGGCAAGCCAGTGATGCTGGACTTCTATGCGGACTGGTGTGTGTCGTGCAAGGAAATGGAAAAGCTGACGTTCGCTGATCCCGGTGTGCGACAAGCGTTGGCAGGGATGGTATTATTGCAGGCCGATGTAACGGCCAACGATGCGCAGGATCAAGCGTTGCTCAAACACTTCGGTATTTTTGGTCCGCCCTCTATCATGTTTTTTGGCGCAGATGGCACCGAGCGGCACACCCGTCGTCTGGTGGGTTTTGTAGGGCCTGCCGCGTTTAAGGCGCATGTGACGGCAATACTGGCTTCTAATCCTGACAGGCTTTTATGAAAAAAACGGGTTTGATAATGGGTATCCTGCTGTTTTTTGGCACAGGTGTGTGGGGCGTGAAGTGGCTGCAAGGCATTCAGGATGCAAGCGCTGCTGCGCCAGCGAGTGCTAATCAGGGACGCGCTGCGCAATCTGCCAATCCGCCGCGCAGGGACGCGCAAGTGCTGCGGGCGCAGGATGCGCAGGAGCAGCCACCACGTCCACCGTTCGAATTGCCCGATATGCAAGGTGTGTCGCGGCACATCAAAACCTGGGACGGCAAAGTGCTGGTCATCAACTTCTGGGCAACGTGGTGTGCACCCTGTCTCAGAGAAATTCCTGTTTTTGTTGAGCTGCAAAAAAAGTACGGCGATAAGGGTCTGCAATTTGTCGGGGTGGCGTTTGATGATCTGGAGGCGATTCAGGGATTCACCAAAACTTCCAAAATCCAGTTCAATTATCCGATTCTGGTCGGGGAAGATGAAGCCATGACCATCGCAGCCGTCTATGGCAATACCATTGGCGCGTTGCCATACACGGTCATTATTGATCGCAAGGGCAAAATTGTGCATGGCCAGATTGGTGAGATATCGCACCGATCTGCTGAAAGTATCATCAAACCGCTTCTGTAAATCGTGATTCTTCATTAATCTTGTTGCTATCTGCGTCGAACTTCTGTAAATTTTACACCTTACAGGTTATGCAGAGAATAAAAAATGGCGACGCTCTTGGTGTTGCATGGCCCCAATCTTAATCTGTTGGGTGGCCGTGAACCTCAGCATTATGGTCACACTTCCCTGGCAGTTATCAATGCGCGTCTGGAATCCCAGGCTC
This sequence comes from Gammaproteobacteria bacterium, assembly GCA_031421115.1. Taxonomy (GTDB): domain Bacteria; phylum Pseudomonadota; class Gammaproteobacteria; family Ga007554. The sequence continues at coordinate 1,411 of JANOOA010000284.1, forward strand.
AGGCGGCAGGGCATACACTGCTGTGCTTTCAAAGTAATGCCGAGCATGATCTGGTTGAGCGCATTCACGCCGCACAGGGAAGTGCTAGTGTCGCGGGAGGCACGATGCCGGGAGCGACCGCCGCACAGCAGGAAGCCGTAGCATTTATCATTATCAACCCGGCGGCTTTTACACACACCAGTGTGGCGCTGCGTGATGCACTGAGCGCAGTAAAAATCCCGTTTATTGAAGTGCATCTTTCCAATGTGCATGCGCGTGAAGCGTTTCGCCATCATTCCTATTTTTCTGATCTTGCTGTGGGGGTGATCAGCGGCTTTGGTCCACAGAGTTATGAGTTGGCTTTGCAGGCGGCATTGGTCAGATTGCCTGCTAACTAAGTTTTATTAACTGATGTTATGCACGCCGAGTGGCAAGGCGCGATCCACGAAAAACACGAAAAGAATGGTGTTGTTGGCGCAACCCTGCGTGTGTTTCGTTGACGATGCGTAACGTCAATTATTGATATGGATGGATTATGGATATACGTAAAGTTAAGAAATTAATTGAATTGCTGGAGGAGTCCGGCATTTCAGAAATTGAAATTCGTGAAGGTGAAGAAACAGTACGCATTAGCCGTCATAGCCAAGGTGCTACGCCGATGGTGTATAGCCAGGCGCCGATCTCCATGTCTGCCATCGCCGCGTCTGTCGCGGCTCCTGCGGCTCCTGCCGTTGTGGCGCCCGCCATACCTGCGGGGCATACCGTGATGTCGCCTATGGTAGGCTCCTTCTACCGTGCCGCTGCCCCGGGCAGTAAGGCTTTTGTTGAAGTTGGTCAGCGCGTTAACGTCGGCGATGTACTGTGTATTATTGAAGCCATGAAAATGCTCAATCAGATTGAATCGGACAAGGCTGGTATCATCACCGCGATTCTGGTGGAAAATGGTGAACCGGTAGAGTACGGTGAGCCGCTGTTTGTTATTCAGTAAGTTGGATACTGTGTGGGCGTGTTGTTCCCTTCCTGATGATTCCATAGTGAGCTTGATGAATGCTTGAAAAAGTTGTTATTGCCAATCGTGGTGAAATCGCATTGCGTATTTTGCGTGCGTGCCGCGAATTGGGTATTAAAACCGTCGCGGTTCATTCTGCTGCTGACCGCGATCTGAAACATGTGCTGCTGGCAGACGAGTCAGTGTGTATTGGCCCGGCGTCGTCTGCACTCAGTTATTTGAATATTCCTGCGTTGATCAGTGCTGCCGAAGTTACCGATGCGGTGGCGATACATCCTGGTTATGGTTTTTTATCTGAAAACGCTGATTTTGCCGAGCGCGTTGAGCAAAGTGGTTTTATTTTTATTGGCCCACGCCCTGAAACCATCCGTTTGATGGGCGACAAAATCTCGGCGATTGCCGCGATGAAAAAAGCCGGTGTGCCGTGTGTGCCGGGTTCTGATGGCCCGTTACCGGAAGATGAAGATCAAATTCGCGCAATGGCGCGCGCGATTGGTTATCCCATCATTATTAAAGCGGCCGGAGGTGGAGGCGGGCGCGGCATGCGTGTGGTGCACAGCGATGCTACGGTATTGCAGGCGGTGTCACTGACGCGCGCCGAGGCGGGCAGTGCATTTGGTAATGCCACCGTGTATATGGAAAAGTTTCTGGAAAATCCACGGCACATCGAGTTTCAGGTGTTGGCTGATCAACACGGTAACGTCATTCATCTGGGTGAGCGCGATTGTTCCATGCAGCGCCGCCATCAAAAAGTTCTTGAGGAATCACCGGCGCCAGGGGTGTCTGATAAATTGCGTAAAAGCATGGGCGAGATTTGCGCCAAAGCCTGCCGCACCATCGGTTATCGCGGTGCGGGAACCTTTGAATTTCTCTACCAAAATGAAGAGTTTTATTTCATTGAAATGAACACGCGCGTGCAGGTCGAGCATCCCGTCACCGAGATGGTGACGGGTGTAGATATTGTCAAAGAGCAATTACGCATCGCGGCAGGTGAAGAGTTATCGCATCGCCAAAAAGACATTGTGATGCGAGGGCATGCCGTTGAGTGCCGTATTAATGCTGAAGATCCGGTCAAGTTTGTCCCCTCGCCGGGCTTGATTACGCGCTACCATGCCCCCGGTGGGCCGGGTGTGCGCGTTGATTCGCATATTTATACGGGTTATAAAGTGCCGCCCCATTATGATTCCATGATCGGCAAGCTCATCACGCATGGCGACACGCGCGAATCGGCACTGGCGCGCATGCGTACCGCGCTCAGTGAAATTATTGTGGAAGGCATTAACACCAACATTCTGTTGCATAGAAATATTTTGAATGATGCCGCGTTTATCGCGGGCGGCACTAACATTCATTATCTGGAAAAGAAGCTGGGGTTGTAACCCCTGACGCATGCCCTGGCTACAACTTAAACTTGCCTCCACCCCTGATGCCGCCCAGCGCCTGAGTGATATATTGAGCGATGCAGGCGCACTTGCCGTTACCCTGCAAGATGCTGCTGATCAACCGCTTTATGAACCACCCCCCGGCGCTACACCGTTGTGGAGCCAGACCTGGGTTACCGGATTGTTTGATGCTGATGCCGATCTGCAAGCCGTGCTTGCCTGTCTGCGGAGTGCGTTGGGCGGGCATGATTTGCCCCATGTCATCAGCCCACTCGAAGATAAAGACTGGGAGCGTGAATGGATGGATAACTACCATCCGATGCGTTTTGGCACGCGTTTGTGGATCTGCCCGAGTTGGCATCAACCGCCGGATGTTAATGCCATCACCGTTATGCTCGATCCAGGCTTGGCGTTTGGTACGGGCACGCATCCAACCACTGCATTGTGTCTGGAGTGGTTGGATGCGCATGATGTTGTCGGCAAGCATATCATCGACTATGGTTGCGGCTCCGGCATCCTTGCCGTGGCGGCCGCCAAGCTCGGTGCACAGCAGGTGTGGGCGGTGGATTATGATCCGCAGGCGTTGCACGCGACGACACTTAACGCCGAAAAAAATGCCGTCAGCACTCTCATCCACACGGTATTGCCTGATGATTTACCGCGCGGCTGGAAAATTGCTCCTGGCTGCTCACGCGCATCCATGCGCTCGCAGCACTTGGGCATCCTGCCCGGCGCATTTCCAGCACTTCCGCTGTGCAGGGATGCACGAGTGTCGCCAGAGGCAGGATGCCGGAAGCGACCGCCATCCATGGCGGTCGAACCCACAGACATTATGCTGGCCAACATTCTGGCCGGCCCGTTAATCGAGCTTGCGCCCCTGTTTGCTGAATTAGTGCGTCCCGGCGGCGCCATTGTTTTGTCCGGGATTCTCAATACTCAATCCGATACTGTCATGCAACGCTACCAACCCTGGTTTGACATGGCTCCCGCTATAGAACGTGACGAGTGGATGCGTTTGAGTGGTGTGCGCAAAGACAACGATCTGTAAGGTAAATAATGGGAAAAGTAAAAGCAGGTGGATTTTGCATCAAGCGCACTATTTGCTCCGTCAATGAGGAGCAGGCTCAGCGTGTGGGTCGATCCCGTTAGCTCAAGCCTTAAATATCTTGGCTAACGGGATGCTACCTGCAAGCCGGTTAAAAATAGTGGTGATAGGCAATACTGAAAAAGCTGATATCTTCCTCAATGATGGTATATTCTGCCTCAATACCCCCCGTGCCCATATTCCAGCCTGCCCCAATACCTAAGGACATTCCGGACTCTGAGGCATTGGCCGTCGTCCCCGCGAGAGTGACGTCTACATCCTCATCAAGGAAGCCGATTTTCCCCTTGAAGTATAGATCACCAGCGCTGCGATATGCGGTATAGATGGCCAGTGTCTGGACTTCCCATTCGCCCGTTATACTACCGCCAGGGCCGGTAACCGTCATATCACCAGCAGATAAAGCCGTGGTGAATTCACCTTCCGCAGCGATAGACCCCGCGCCCCCCAATCCCCACTGATAGCCAACAAAAAGGCCGCCATTGAGGCCATTGTCAGCGTCGACGGTCACTCCAGGGATGCCAACATCCAGATTATCAATCAGCATAAAACCGCCTTTTGCCCCGGCATACCACTTTTCATCTGCAGCGTCAGCAGCGCCTATAGTTCCCAGGCCCAACACAATAACAGGTAACAGGTGCTTGATTTTCATTTCATGATCCTCCTAAAGTGAATTAACGAAACCCCGCAGTGTTGTCACTGTGAACGAAGTGGCAGCCATCAGGATGCGGGGAAATGCATGGTGCTATTGCAGCTTCTTGTCGCCTTTGAGCCTTTGATTCTTTTAGATTCTTTGATTCTGCAACGGTATGAGTCTAGAGGGGGGGTTGATGAAGTCAAGGTTTTATATCAATCCATTCTATGTGGCAAGGCTTGGCCGAGACTCAACAACCACCGGCTTTTAGCCGGTGGTTGTTGAGTCTGAAAATAAAATGCCCCCACGCTACAATAACATTATCGACCTCGATCGTTGCGCTTCATCTCATTCTGGTCAACCTGCCGTGCTGGATTTTTGATCTGGCTTACGTTATTGTATTATTGAGGAAGTCCATGCCCTCATATTTTCGCTTCTATAATACCCGTGCAAAT
>JANOOA010000285.1:0-1862 GCA_031421115.1 Gammaproteobacteria bacterium
TCACGTTATGCCTTTGCCGACAACCTCAATGCACTGAAGATGGCCATAGATGGCGGTATCGGTTATCCCTGCATCATTAAGCCCGTGATGTCGTCATCGGGCAAGGGTCAGTCCACTGTACACGAACCGGAAGATGTGGAAAAAGCCTGGGATTATGCCATGAGCGGTGGGCGTGTGCAGCATGGCCGTGTGATTGTTGAAGAGATGATTCAGTTTGATTTTGAGATCACCCTACTCACAGTGCGTGCGCGGATTGAGAATGGCGAGATTGAAACGAGTTTTTGCGAACCCATCGGCCATGTGCAGGTGAAAGGTGATTATGTCGAAAGCTGGCAGCCGCAGGGCATGAGCGCGCCCGCATTGAAGCGCGCACAGCAGATTGCCAAAGCGGTGACGGATAATCTCGGTGGACGTGGTATATTTGGCGTCGAATTATTTGTGAAGGGTGACCATGTCTGGTTCAGTGAGGTCAGTCCACGTCCGCATGACACCGGCATGGTCACGATGATAAGCCAGGTGCAGAATGAGTTCGAGCTGCACGCCCGTGCGATTTTAGGCTTGCCGGTAGCGACGCAGATGCGTGGGCCCACTTGTGCAGGCGCCAGCGCCGTGATTTACGGTGAGCTTGAGGCGGCAGGCATCGCCTTTGAAGGCGTGGATGAAGCCCTGCGTGTGCCGCAGACCGATTTGCGTCTGTTTGGCAAGCCCGAGTCGTTTGCGCGACGGCGCATGGGTGTAGCATTGGCCAACGGCGTAACGACGGATGAAGCGCGCAGCCGTGCCAAACTCGCCGCCAGCAAGATACGGCCTGTGCCGCTTTAGCAACACATAGGTTGTAATCATGTTGTTTGGAGTGGTAATTCAAATTCAAGAAATGGCAGGGGGGATACCCCCTTTGACAAAGGGGGCAGGGGGGATTTGAATAATCGACAACACACCGCCAAGCGCTGGGTCATCAAAGTGGGTAGTTCGCTGCTCACCAACAATGGCCGTGGTCTTGATGAAACGCTGATAGGTGCGTGGGCGGCGCAAATCGCCGCGTTGCGTCAGTCCGGCATCGAGGTCGTGCTGGTGTCTTCCGGCGCCGTCGCCGAAGGCATGAAACGCCTCGGCTGGGAGCGTCGCCCGCACGCACTGCACGAACTGCAAGCCGCTGCCGCAGTAGGGCAGATGGGGTTGGTGCAAACCTATGAAACCTGTTTTCAGAAACACAACATACGCACCGCGCAAATCCTGCTGACTCACGATGACCTCGCGGATCGGCAGCGTTATCTCAATGCGCGTAGCACGGTACGCACCTTACTGGCACTGGGTGTCGTGCCGGTGATTAACGAAAACGACACTGTCGCCGTCGAAGAAATCCGCTTTGGCGACAACGACACGCTGGCGGCGCTGGTCACCAACCTGATCGAGGCCGACCTGCTGGTGTTGCTCACCGACCAGCCCGGCATGTATGACGAGGATCCGCGCCAAAATCCTGCTGCCCAATTGATTCATGAGGCGCAGGCCGGTGATCCGCAACTGGAAAGCATGGCTGGCGCCGGTGGCGTGGGCAGCCTGGGGCGCGGTGGCATGCTCACCAAGGTGCGCGCCGCCGCCCGTGCCGCGCGTTCCGGCGCTGCCACGCTCATCGCCTATGGCCGTGAAGATGCCATATTAGAGCGTGTTTTGGCTGGTGAGCGTATAGGCACGATGCTGCTGCCGGGTCAGGAAACCATGGTGGCACGCAAGCAATGGTTGGCGGGTCAACTGCAAGTGCGTGGACGCTTAACGCTGGATGCTGGCGCCGCGCGCGTGTTGCGGGAAGCTGGGCGCAGCCTGCTGCCGGTGGGTGTGATCGCAGTCGAAGGCGAGTTTGGGCG
>JANOOA010000286.1:0-2333 GCA_031421115.1 Gammaproteobacteria bacterium
TACCCCAGTCGCGCCTGACTTTGGTTTGGAAATAGCAATGCCGCCATAAATGACCACCAGTAGCGAGAACAGAATACCACCCCAACCAAGGCTAACGACATCACCAAATCCACTTGTAGAAAAAGCTGATCCAAGCCCACCCAGAAACAACGTAACGAAACCTGCCAGTAAACCTAACAGCCCTGCGATGATGGCAAGAATGCCGCCTGTTTTAATCATGAATTAACTCCCTATCAATGTTTAATATATCCGTATCAAACGGTATGATGGAAGTTTGCGGTAGCAAGGCGACGGATGGTGTCGTTAACAGTTCTGTCGAATGGGAGTGCCCTGTAATTGGAATACAAGGTCGGTGATTGATTTAGAAAACCACTTATTGGCTTTTTGGACTCATTCATCTTTGCAAATTGCTTGCCATAAAACTGCCATTCACTAACTAAGGGCAGAAAATCAACATAAACTGGAAACTCTCAATCCTGTTATTTATGGTACGAATACGGATACCAGAATAAAACTCTGTACCTAATTTGTTGATACATATCTACTGGGTATTCTGCATACTCTTGGCTCACTAATCGTTGTAATAGTCTCCGAGATTTTCTGCTACCTCACGAAATTCCTGGCGCAGGTTATCGGGCTTAACCACAGCTACTTCATCCCCAAAACTTTTCAACCACAGCCTCAATTCCAGCGTATCTGGCACCGTGGCACGCAGCAACACGTTATCCTCATCTACGTCTTCGATCACCTGATCGTCTGCAATCGGCGATTCGTGTAGGTGAATGGCAACATGGCGCAGAAACTCTGCTTCCAGCACGATAGGGTGCGAATTGAGTGGTATGCCAAACTCACCATCGTTGATATAAGTATCAATTGAAAACCCTATTGGCCGCAGCGCTGATTCTTCCAACACCTTAGCCGAAAGTATACGATGCATTGCTAACTGGCGTGGGTCGGTATAGCCATCGAATATGCTGATGAGATATACCACGCGGTCACGCACTACCAATGCCAGTGGATGGATGGTGTGGCTAAGCGCTTCGGCATCTTCACTTTTACCAGAATAAGTGATTTGTAATTGACGTTCCTGTAACACTGCCTGATACACGGCTTCAGCTACCTCTGGTTTGATGTCTGGCGCTTTTCGCACCATTCCGTGAGGTAGCACACGAATCTTATCCGGCCAATGAGCAAGACCATTGCCGTGCTGATCCAGTACACCATTGGCAGTGCGAAACCAAGGCTGCAAATAATCCAGTGTGGAAGCTGGTAACAATTGCCCCATATAGCTTTCAACCAGTTTGAAAGTGAGTGCTGCTTGTGGGTCTAGTGCAGGTAAATCTAGCGTCTGCGCGTCGGCTCGCCATGACCATCCTTGCGGTTTAGCGTTATCAGCCAGTAGTGGCAAGACTACGGATAGTTTGATTAGATCGCGCTGTATGGTACGCAGCGTAATGTCGTGACCCTGCCTAGCTAGAATGTTTTGCAGCGATACAGTATCCACCTTACGTGGATGGCGCGGAATATGGCGCAGCATGGCCCATTGGCGTAACAAGGTGTCGGTCATTATTGATTCTCCATAAGATTTCACAGCATACCGCTTACAAACGACGGTATATGTCGCTTATGAAGCGTAACATGGTTACATCAATAAAAAAAGGCGCAATCATGAAATATCACCCTGATTTAGATTGGCAACCATCAGTAACATCGATCATACCTATTATGCAATCTGCCAAGCATGTACTGGTGCTGACAGGCTCAGGCCTTTCCGCAGAAAGCGGCATCCCTGAAGATGAAGACGTTCTACCAGCGTTACGCGGTGAGGTGCCTTTGCAACATATCAAGCGGCTCGAAACTTATGCTAAAGAACCAGAACTGATATGGGGATGGTGTGAGTGGCTGCGAATGCGCAGTATGAATGCGCAACCCAATGCTGCACATCACGCCTTGGCACGCTTAGCAGATAAAATGACGGTCACATTGGCAACACAAAATATGGATGACCTTCACGAACGCGCTGGCAGTCATGCTGTATTGCATTTGGATGGTTGCCTAAATCATTCATCCTGTCTCTCATGCCGTAGTCCTCATGCTTTATCGCCAGACATCCCAGATGAACCCGCGCATGGCAGAAAAGTTGCACCACCTACCTGCCAACACTGTGGTGGAATAATAAGGCCAGGCATCATCTGGCGTTCGGTTAAGAATACGCAAGCATGGATAACAACTCAAACTGTGGCAAAAACATGTGATGTGTTGTTGTTGATTGGTCATCCCGATACAAGCGCGACTCAACGTTTGGCAGTTCTGGTGTCACGACGTGGTAAGCC
>JANOOA010000287.1:0-3076 GCA_031421115.1 Gammaproteobacteria bacterium
TTCCCCGACCTGGCCAGCCACAACCTGCGCGAACTGCTGGATGCCGGCCTGGCAGCGACTGTCAACTCTGACGACCCGGCCTACTTCGGCGGCTACATGAATGACAACTTCACGCAGACGTATGCGGCATCATCTGGCGCGCTTAACGCGCTGCATGCGTACTTCCTCGCGCGGAACAGCTTTCAAGCCAGCTTTCTGGAAGCGAGCTTGAAAGAGCGGTATATCCACCAATTGGACAGCGTATTCGCCACGTTTGTATAAATGAGACGGGTGTCTTCAATGAAACAGCTGGGTGCGAAATTAGAAGCTGCTGGTGCGCATAACCAATCAGGCTCCCCATGGTGGGTATCTGTATTAAATTACTTCAAAGAAAAAGACTCTGGAAGCAAAATACCGATGGCGCCGTAGTGGCCTGAACTTGCTCTGACAGGAGCGGGGTCAGTGTCTAATCCGCTCGTCCCTGCAATACTTTGGATGGCGTCCAAAAGAAATTTTCGCAAATAAAGCTCACCGCTGGTTTTTAGAAGCTCGTCAGTGTTCGCGTCTGCAAGGCGTTCCTCAAGCTTCTCGTTGATCGATAGTTTGTTTTTTTCAATATGGCGAGCGAACTCGATCGAATCAGAGGGCCCGATCTGAACGACGATGGTGGGTACATGCAAAAAGCGACGTTTCTCCGCAGGGAGGGTGGGCAGACTGCTATCCTGCGGCGCTAATCCGTCTTTCAGGCGCACGGTTATGACTGAGGGGAGACGAACTGTCAGACCTGAGTCTTCTCGCCTCTGGTTCTGGCCATATCCTTCGACCATGGTTTCGTTCTGGTTTGATCGCGGCTTACTGTCCGCTAGGTTGATGCCAGCGCTGGGCGCAGTGGCTGGTGCTTTCCCCGACGACTGATTTTTGAGCAGGTACAAGCTAACCCCACCAGAAAAAAGAATGGTGGCAACGATGACCGTCCAGAAGTGCAGATAAGGGCGGTCTCCCGCGGTATTCGATTCGGCGCGACGACTAGCGGGCGGGCGTGTCTGGCTGTCGCCCCTTGCATGCGTGGACGCATGTAATTCTGTTGCAGCGCTGATACTCAGGTCGTATGCCGTCCGACGGGTGGTATCTGAAAGGACGTCATAGGCTTGCGTGATCAGTGCAGAGCGCTCACCAGCCTCCTTGTAATCCGGATTTTTGTCTGGGTGATTGCGCTGCATCAGGCTTTTATATGCAGCCTTGATGACTTCCGGACTTGCCTTATGACTCACCTCTAGTCTGTCGTAATGAGTCATGGGAGAAATTTCAAAAACCAATCAATGGAAGTGTGGCGAAACACGGGATACGGTGCAGGTCATCGGTTTCGCTGGCAGGTAGTTGAACCTGGAACGCGCACGGGAAAGAATCTGCCGGAAAGGTTACGTGGCTAGCTAATCGAGTTTTTTAAACAACGTGACTGTTTGGTCACTTTCTGCCAGCTCAAAACTGGATGGATTCACCCGAATGACCGGGTTGATATCAGTGCTTATTTTCGATCCAGCCTTGTGCGTCCAGACTATTTTCCGGCTCTTGTATTCCCAGACGCCGTATTGCAGGACTGCGCCATCATCCTTTCTTATCTCCCATTCCCCATTTTCATGAAGATACAGCGGCGTGACGAGCCTCGATGATTGCCATTTCCCGATAAAAAATTCGCGTGTGTCAGTTGCCGGTTTGGCACATCCGGTCGAAAGAACCAGGATCAGCAGGAAGAGAAATACTCTGCCAAGGGTGAGGCCTGAAGCACCTTTTGTCACGCCAGGCGTTGACTGGAAAGAGGTGGTAAGTGCGACATGCATGGTTTTTTAGCGCCTCAGCACGTTTTCCCATTTCGTTTTCTCTCTCTCAATACGGTTGCGTTCCCTCTCTTCGCTCATCTGTTTTTGTTGCTCAAGACGTGACGCCTTTCGTTCATTTTGTTCGTCTTCCCGCCGGGCTTGGTCGCGTGCCTGATTTTCTGAATAACGAAGTTCAGCGCTGACTTCAGCCGCTCGTCTCCGTGACTCTGACTCAAATCGACGTTCTTCCTCCACTTGCCTGCGTTTCTCGCGTTCGACGTTACGAGCTTCGTTTTCCTTCTTGCGGTTTGCCGATTCCAGCAGCTCTGCCTCAATCGCACTGTTGGGTCTTTCGCCGTTGGTTTGGTAGTACTCCTGGATGATGACTTTTTCGCGTGCGCTGGCAGCTACGCCGGGCTGGACGTTCATTCGCCGGTTGCCGAGCATTAACGAGGCTACTTGAATGACCATCCAGACTGCCACCGCTGTACCAAGGAGCATCGCTAGCTTCTTGAACAAGGGCAGCAAGCCGCTCGCCATGCGTTGATCGCTCGGAGCGCGCTGGCTGGCGTGAGTGACGCCAATTTGCGAATGGATGGAAAGCGCGTCCGCCCTCAGCGAAATTGCCTCGGCGCGAAGCGAAATCGCTTCGGCCCTTAGCGCAAGCGAAGCGGGCTCTGCCGACACGGACACCGACGGGTTTCTTGCAGCCAAAGACGAGCGCCCTGCAAACTGGGCGTCGTATTGAGCGCGCGAAGCGATTGTCGAAATCGCGTCATAAGCCTGGTTTACTGTCTCCAGCTTGAGTTCGTAGTCGCCGGGATTAAACAAGCTCTTCTGAGCCTTGAGACTGGTGATCAGTCCGTGATAATTTTCCCGGATTTCTTCTTGAGTGGCATTTGAGCGGAGTGCCAATATGTCGTAGGCTGTTTTATTGATCACGATGAGCTTTGTGGTAAGAATTTTGCGCTACAGAATTTCCACCCTGATCTTATCAAAACTAACACTTTGAAACATTCTGAATGGCGGCCTCAAAGGCGGACATACTCGCGGGCGAAATTCGGCCGGGTGAGAAGCTGAAAATGTGAGCGGGTATCGATTCGCCCCGCTTACGATCAGAGACTGCGTAGAATTTCACGATGATCTTGCCCCGAACGGTGGGAGCCACTGATGCCTCATAGGGCGTCAGTCGCTTCAACCCAAACTTGTCTGCCCGCTGCAAGTTCCGTTGCCATTGCGTTTTCCGGCGCTGTCGCACTCGCCGTGGCCATGGGCATCGG
>JANOOA010000288.1:0-3510 GCA_031421115.1 Gammaproteobacteria bacterium
GATTGATTTATATATAATTAAAAGATGTGACAATTTTTCACCATTTTGTCACGAAGCCACTCATGACGCAGTTTCGTTGCGCTTGCAAAGGTTTCATCCACAGAGTTATCCACAGATTTTGTGCATATTCTGCAAACATGATGTAGGATAAGGGCTTAGCGACAATGCGTAACACAAACTCTTAAAAATGTCCCCCAAGTAAGAATCATTATCGTTACCTAAAAGGAATAACTATGGATCAATCTATTTTCATCGGCAACGCTCCCGCTCAGGCACTTTATCTGTTGCCAAAAATGGCTAATCGCCATGGGTTAATCGCAGGTGCCACCGGCACCGGCAAAACCATTACCCTGCAAGGCCTGGCAGAGGGCTTTAGCCGCTTGGGCGTGCCGGTGTTTATGGCGGATGTAAAGGGTGATTTGTCAGGCATGGGCCAACCCGGCAGCGCCACGCCAAAAGTCCAGGAACGCATCAAGCTATTGAACTTGAATGACTTTAGCTTTGCCGCTTGCCCGGTGACATTTTGGGACGTATTTGGTGAGCAGGGGCACCCGGTGCGCACCACCATTTCCGAAATGGGGCCGCTGCTACTGGCACGCCTGCTTAATCTGAATGACACCCAGGAAGGCGTGCTCACCTTGGCGTTCAAAATCGCCGATGATCAGGGTCTACTGCTACTCGACCTGAAAGATCTGCGCGCCATGTTGCAGTTTCTCGGCGACAACAGCAAGGAATTTACGACTGAATATGGCAACGTCTCTGCCGCCAGCATCGGCGCCATCCAGCGAGCGCTCCTCACGCTCGAGTCGCAGGGCGGCGAGCATTTCTTTGGCGAACCAGCACTGAATCTGGATGATCTGATGCAAACCGACAACGGTCAGGGGGTGGTTAATATTCTTGCCGCCGACAAATTAATGACTTCCCCCAAACTGTATGCCACTTTCCTTTTATGGCTATTATCCGAGCTTTTTGAGCGCTTGCCCGAGGTGGGCGACCGTGACAAACCCAAACTGGTCTTTTTCTTCGACGAAGCCCACCTGCTCTTTAACGATGCCCCGCCTGCGTTATTGGAAAAAGTTGAGCAAGTGGTGCGCCTGATCCGCTCCAAAGGCGTAGGCGTTTATTTTATAAGCCAGAACCCACTCGACATCCCCGACAAAATCCTCGGCCAGCTGGGTAATCGCGTGCAGCACGCCCTGCGCGCCTTTACCCCGCGCGACCAGAAAGCGGTGCGCGCCGCTGCTGAAACATTTCGCAGCAATGCAGATCTGGACGTAGCCACCGTCATCACCGAGCTGGCGGTGGGCGAAGCCCTGGTGTCATTGCTCGATGAGCAGGGCCGCCCTGGCATCGTGCAACGTACCCTGCTCAGCCCGCCGCACAGCCAGATTGGCCCCGTCACCCCCCAGCAACGCCAGGCAACAATTCAGCAGTCCCTGGTCTATGGGCAATACGAAAAAACCGTAGACAGGGAGTCGGCCTATGAAACTTTGAAAACACGCACCGCCACAGATGAAAGCGAAAGCCCGGCTGAAGAAACTGCTGCGTCCAGACATAAACGTGCGCCACAAGCCGACCGGGAAGAGTCCCGGCCAACCACGGCAGGGCGTCCGCGCGAAAGCGTGGTAGAAGCCATGGCAAAAAGTGCAGCACGCGCTATTGGCAGCCAGGTGGGCAGGCAAATTCTGCGGGGGGTATTAGGGTCATTGATGGGTGGGCGACGCTGATCGGTCAGCGTACTAAAACAGCCCATTGCGCCGTACCCCCGCAACAGGAGATGCTTGATCATGCCGGTGCACGGAAGGCAAATAAGCAGCAAAACCCTCCCCGCCAGGCAGCAGGGAGGTGTATAATGTAAGCGGTTTGTTGCTTTTTAGTTTTTCTAAAGATTAGGTTGCGGCTTGTACGATGGTCGCTTGCGGACCTTTAGGGCCTTTCTTTTCTTCGAATTTAACCGTCTGGCCTTCAGCTAAGGTCTTGAAACCATCGCCGGAGATTGCGCTGTAATGCACAAACACATCTTCACCACCGTCTTGCGGGGAGATGAAACCAAAACCTTTAGATTCGTTAAACCACTTTACGGTACCGATACGCATTTTGTCACTTCCTCATTAAAAAATATTTACATCAAGCGTTGGAGCGAATGGCGGGGATGAAGCGAAGCACAAGCGGGCTATAGGCCTTTGCAAACAATCCGACATTTCAGTTGCTGCCGAAAAATTCAATAGAATTGTACCGGCAGCGACAGGCCGAGAATAGCACGTTTTCTTGACAAGTACAGAAAAACATGTCGGGAAACCTTTTTTGGATTAAAAAGATTCGAGAAGGTTCCAGCAAACACCCGACAAGCTGGAAATTTTCCCAGGAACGTAGTAGGTTATACCTATCTATAAATTTTTACAGGCACTAATGACTCTCAAACTTTATATTAAAACTTTTGGCTGTCAAATGAATGAGTACGATTCTTCCAAAATGGCAGATGTACTCAAGAGTTCACACGATCTGCAATTAACAGAGAGCGCCGAAGAAGCTGACGTACTGCTACTAAATACCTGTTCCGTGCGAGAAAATGCCCAGGAAAAAGTATTCCATCAGCTAGGCCGATGGCGCGAGTGGAAAAAAGCACGCCCCCATCTGGTCATCGGCGTGGGAGGCTGCGTCGCCAGCCAGGAAGGCGAGACAATTTTCCGTCGCGCCCCTTATGTAGACATGGTATTTGGCCCGCAAACCCTGCACCGTTTGCCGCGCCTGCTGGACACTGTGCAGCGCCAGCGCGCCCCGGTCATGGACATCAGCTTTCCCGAAATCGAAAAATTTGACAACCTGCCCACACCCAGCGTGAAAGGCCCTACCGCCTTGGTCTCAGCGATGGAAGGCTGTAGCCGTTATTGCACCTTTTGTGTCGTGCCTTATACGCGCGGCGAAGAAGTGAGCCGCCCATTTGAAGATGTGTTACGCGAAGTGGCGCAGCTTGCCCAACAAGGTGTGCGTGAGGTGACGCTGCTGGGTCAAAATGTGAATGCGTATTATGGTGTGATGGCGGACGGTGATTACGCTGATCTGGCGTTATTAATTAGCTATGTTGCGGCGATCGAGGGCATTGTGCGGGTGCGATACACCACATCACATCCGGCGGAGTTTTCTGACAGCCTGATAGATGCCTATGCCAGCGTGCCGCAGCTCGTCAGCCATGTGCATTTGCCGGTACAAAGTGGCTCTGACCGTATTTTAAAACTAATGAAGCGTGGCTATACCGCGCAAGAATATACTGACAAGATGCGCCGCCTGCGTGCGTTACGCCCCAACATTACTCTTTCATCAGATTTCATCATCGGCTTTCCCGGCGAAACCGAGAGCGACTTCGAGGCAACTCTGCAGTTGATCGACACCATCGGCTTTGATCGCTCCTTCAGTTTTATGTATAGCCCGCGCCCCGGCACGCCCGCCGCGAGCCTGCCCGATGATGTGCCGCTTGATGTCAAAAAAACGCGTCTGGCACGCGTGCAGGAA
>JANOOA010000289.1:0-2858 GCA_031421115.1 Gammaproteobacteria bacterium
CAAACGAACAATGACGACAATCAAGGATTACATGCTGGACGTGGGGCGGCGCGCCAAGGCGGCTGCGCGTCAATTGAGCCGTGCGGATACCGGCGCCAAAAATGCTGCGCTGCGTGCTATAGCGACGACGTTACAGGAACAGACGCACGAATTGATTAGCGCCAACGCCAAGGATTTGCATGCAGCTAAGGAAAATGGCCTGGACGCGGCAATGCTGGATCGTTTGATGCTCAACGAGCCACGTATCGCGCTGATGGCCGAAGGCCTGCGCCAGATCGCTGCACTGGCTGATCCAGTGGGCGAAATCACCGGATTGAAATACCAGCCATCCGGTATTCAGGTGGGGCATATGCGTGTGCCGCTGGGAGTGGTTGGTATTATTTATGAGTCACGTCCCAATGTCACTGCGGACTCTGCTGCGTTGTGCCTGAAGTCCGGCAACGCTGTGATTTTACGCGGCGGTTCCGAAGCGATCCATTCCAACAAGGCGATTGCCGCGTGTATTCAGGCCGGCCTGAGCAATGCCGGATTACCCGCCGATGCCGTGCAGGTGGTTGAAACCACCGACCGTGCGGCAGTGGGTGAATTGATCCGTATGCGCGAATATGTGGATGTGATCGTGCCGCGTGGTGGCAAGGGTTTGATTGAGCGTGTCAGCAAAGAAGCCTTGGTGCCGGTGATTAAACACCTGGACGGCATTTGCCATGTCTACATTGATGACAAGGCGGATTTAGATAAGGCCATCAAGGTTGCCTACAACGCCAAGACGCAGCGTTATGGCACGTGCAACACCATGGAAACACTGCTGGTGGCAGATGGCATTGCAGCGCGTGTGTTGCCTGAACTGGCACGCCTGTATCAGGCGGTGGATGTGGAGTTGCGCGGTTGTTCCCGCACCCGCGATATTTTGCCGGGATGTATCGCTGCAACAGAAGAAGACTGGAAGACCGAATACCTCGCGCCGATTTTGTCGATACGCATAGTGGCGGGTCTGGATGAGGCGATAGACCACATTCAAACTTACAGTTCGGCACACACCGATTCGATTGTGACTGAAGACTTCACCCGCGCGCGGCGTTTTCTGCGCGAGGTTGATTCGGGTTCGGTGATGGTGAATGCGTCCACACGGCTGGCGGATGGCTTTGAGTATGGGCTGGGGGCTGAAATCGGTATCAGTAACGACAAGCTGCACGTGCGTGGCCCGGTGGGTCTGGAAGGGCTCACCAGCCAGAAGTTTGTGGTGTTGGGTGATGGGCATGTCCGGCAATAAAATGCGGATCATTGCCCGGTTAACCGCATCGCGTGGCTCGGGCTGTCGCATCTGCGTGTGCGCATGATTGGCATTTTTGGTGGCACATTTGATCCCGTTCATATCGGCCATGTGCGTACAGCGCTGGATATTCGTGAAGATCTGGCGCTGGACGAAGTACGCCTGATGCCCTGCAACGTCTCGCCGCACCGCAGCGCACCCCTGGCGAGTGGCGCACAACGCCTTGCCATGCTCCAGGCGGCGATTCAGGGTGAACCCGGCTTGCGTATTGATGATCGCGAGCTGCATCGCCCTGCACCCTCGTATACCGTGGACACCCTGTTGGCATTGCGTGCAGAGCTGGGCGCGACACTGCCGTTGTGTCTGATGATGGGCATGGATTCCTTTCAGGCGCTGCACACCTGGCATCGTTGGCGTGACATTATTGCCTTGGCGCATATTGTAGTAATGACGCGACCTGGCTGGTTAGCGCCGACCCGCGGTGAAGTGGCTGAACTGGTAATGCGGCATGGAGTGTATGATCCCGCACGGCTGCGTGACGCGTCGGCCGGACATGTTTTGTTGCGACCGGTATCGCAGTTGGACATCTCGGCGTCGTGTATTCGCACTGCTGTGAAAGGAGAAAAAAGTGCCCGTTACTGGGTGCCGGACGGAGTGTGGGGGATTATTAAAAAACAGGGAATATATCGCTAGCACTCCCTGATCTTATGGGGGGGTACCAGGATTTTCTTCTAATCACACAGAGCGTTGCTGTTTCGTTATAAATGGCACAACTTTATTATTTGAGACTATAAGCAATGGATTCTGAACAACTGAAAGATCTTGCAGTAACCGCACTGGAAGATATGAAAGCGGTGGACATAAAAATATTTGATGTGCGCGGCATTACCAGCATCGCTGATTTTATGGTGATTGCTACTGGCACCGCAGACCGTCACGTAAAATCCGTAGCGGAAAATGTAATCGCTAAAGCCAAGCAGGCGGGTGAACGGCCGTTAGGGATAGAGGGCGCGCGCGAAGGTGAATGGGTACTGGTGGATTTGAGTGATGTGGTGGTGCATGTCATGTTGCCGCGTACCCGAGATTTTTATCAGCTTGAAAAGCTCTGGGATGTTGGGGAGGGCATGAAGGCCTCACCAGGCAAGTGGCGTGAAGGCGACAACGGCGCTTAACGTTAGTTACCAGGTAGAGTGCTAATGGAGATCTGGGTTAATACACACCCGTTCGCACTGAGCATGTCGAAGGGATCAGGATTAAGGAGTGAGCGGCTAGTGGTTCGACAGGCTCACCACGAACGGTTACATGGAACGGTTCAATGAACAGTACCGGCACACCGCCGCAAAGACGCGGTGTGCCGGTTAATGATGATTGTTGATCTTATTCCAATTCTATTTCAAAAATGCATTATTACTCCCTCTTCCTGCAAGCGGGGCGAGGGGGTAAAGTTATTCGCTGATTGAATTAAAAATGGAATAAACCTAGAAAAAGCAGTTATCCACGAAAAACACGAAAAAATTCAAAGGGTTCTATGCTGCGAATTAATACCCAATGGGTGAGATGTTAAAGCAATGCAACTTCTTGTTTTATT
>JANOOA010000290.1:0-2225 GCA_031421115.1 Gammaproteobacteria bacterium
ATAGGAAAAGCTGCCTTGCGGCGAAAAGTGTGCGAATTGTCGCAGATTTAGGGGTGGATGTGCAGATTGTTAATCTGCTGCCAGAACAGGCTCCGTCGTTGCGACCAGCGAGCCGCAAGCACAGGCTTAATCCAGATTATCCATTGAAGTGAACACAGCGTCATTCCCGCGAAGGCGGGAATCCAGTTAAAAAATAATCCCCGCGTAGCGGGACAGAACCGAAGTCTTGTCCGCTTCGCGGGGCATTTGTATCGCTGGATTCCCGCCTTCACCCGCAAGGAGTACGCGGTGGTTGTAAGGGGCTGAAGCCCCAACAACACACTCTGCGCGGGAATGACAAGTCTCATGGGTGAATTAGGTTTGATATGGTTTACATCTTCGGCAGCGTGACACCGACCTGCCCCTGATACTTTCCGCCCCTGTCCTTGTAAGAGGTTTCGCACACTTCGTCGGACTCAAAGAACAGCACCTGAGCAACGCCCTCATTGGCATAAATCTTTGCAGGCAATGGGGTGGTGTTGGAAAACTCCAGCGTCACATAGCCTTCCCATTCAGGTTCAAAAGGGGTGACGTTGACGATAATGCCACAGCGCGCGTAGGTGCTCTTGCCGAGGCAGATGGTGAGCACGTTGCGCGGGATGCGGAAGTATTCAACCGTGCGCGCAAGAGCGAAAGAATTGGGAGGGATGATGCAGTAGTCCTGGTTCACTTCCACAAACGAACTCGGATCGAAATTCTTCGGATCAACGATCGTGCTATTAATGTTGGTGAACAACTTGAATTCTGTGGAGCATCGAATATCGTAGCCATAACTGGATGTGCCGTATGAAACGATCCGCTTGCCGTCCACTTCCTTCACCTGCCCCGGCTCAAACGGCTCTATCATGCCGTGCTGCTCCGCCATGCGGCGTATCCATTTGTCTGCTTTAATACTCATGTCTTCCTCAAAATATTAATCTGCGTAGGGTGGGCAGGTTTTTTTGCCCACGCGGCTCGTAGATGCCGAGTAGCGCGTGGGCAATGAAACTTGCCCACCCTACATACTCTGCATTATTAAAAGTTAAAAGCCCCTTCCCCGAGCAGGGAAAGGAGCTTAGTTTACTGTATTTGCCAAGGTGCTGTTAAGTGCTTTTCACCACAATCTTCGGGAATGCCGCACTATGATCTTGCGCCTTCTCCGCGATCTTCACCGCGATACGGCGTGCCATTTGCTTGTAGATTTTGCTGATTGCGCCATCCGGATCGGCCACTACGGTTGGATTACCCGAGTCGGCCTGCTCGCGAATCTTGATATCCAGCGGCAAGCCGCCAAGGAATTCCACCTTGTAGTCGGCACACATTTTCTCGCCGCCGCCGCTGCCGAAAATATGTTCCTCGTGGCCGCATTGGGAGCAAATATGCGTGCTCATGTTTTCGATAATGCCGAGTATCTTGATATCGACTTTTTCAAACATCTTGAGACCCTTGCGTGCATCCAGCAGCGCGATGTCCTGCGGCGTTGTGACGATTACTGCTCCAGTAACCGGCACTTTCTGCGCCAAAGTTAATTGAATGTCGCCAGTACCAGGCGGCATGTCGACAATCAGGTAATCAAGATTATTCCAGCGTGTCTGGTTCAACAACTGCTCCAGAGCCTGTGTCACCATCGGACCGCGCCATACCATGGCCTGATCATCACCCGGGATCATAAAGCCGATCGACATTGCCTGCAGGCCGTGGCCTATCATCGGCTCCAGTGACTTGCCGTCGTTGGAGACAGGTGAACCCTTCACACCCAGCATAGTGGGCTGAGAGGGACCATAAATATCCGCATCAAGAATACCGACTCGTGCGCCTTCTGCGGCCAAAGCCAGCGCCAGATTAATGGCAGTGGTTGATTTACCCACACCGCCCTTGCCGCTGGCTATCGCAACAATATTTTTTACGCCATCGATCAGCTTCACACCGCGCTGCACGGCATGCGATACGACCTTGCTGGTCACATTCGCTTCAATCTTGCCTGCACCAGTGAGCGTCTTCTTCAGATGTTCTTCAACCATCGCCTTGATCTCTGCCCACACGCTTTTTGCCGGATAGCCTAAGGTGACATCCAGCGTAATGTCCGAACCGTTGATTTTAATATTCTTGATAGACTTGCCCGTCACAAAATCTTTTTTGGTATTGGGATCGATCAATTGTTTCAACGCACTTTGCACATCTGCATCTGTAAATGCCATTTGTTTCTC
>JANOOA010000291.1:0-2071 GCA_031421115.1 Gammaproteobacteria bacterium
GATTGGGTCATTGACGAATGACAGGGCCGTAACAGATCGGCAAAATATATCCTCGGGATAAGTCCCAGAATGTGCGCCTGCGATAAGCTCCTGTGCAAAGCAATTGCGGTTCGCTACCTCATTTCGAACGATCTCACCACAGACCACGCACCGGCAGCGCCCGACGCCGCGTTTGCTCGCACGCGCCACCACAATGGCTGCTCCGGCAAGCCATTGATCGTCGCCTGCGACGCGGTCACAGTCTGGGTGGTGGTGAGTGGCGCTGCAATGCTGCTCGAGTTGTCGATTTCGATGGTGTAGGAAGCCGCGTTGGCCACATCGGTCCAGTCAAAACTGACGGCCGAACCGGCAGAGAAGCGCGCGTCATCGGCGGGGCTCACCAGACTTGGCGCGGCCAGTGCAACCTGACCAGCCGGGGCCAGCACAGACAATTGCGCGATCACGACAGAACTGGCCGGTGTGGCATGCATGGTGACCAGCACATCTGCCGCCACCGCTTGCGTTCCAATGCTGAGATTGACGCGGTCGGCACCTGAGGGGACCGTAACGCTTGCCGGCAGGTTCACCACCGCTGCGTTGTCACTGGACAACGACACTACGAAGCCGTTGGGTGGTGCCAGCCCATTGAGCACCAGCGTGGCCATCGAGGACTGACCACCAGTTACGCTCAAAGGATCCAGAAAGAACGAGTTGACTTGCGTGGCGGCTGACGTGGCGGTGACGAGCAAGGGGGCAGTGAGCGATTGCGTGCCCACTTGCGCGCCGATGGTCACTGACGTGTTGGTGGCGACGGCTTGGGTTTGCACAGAGAACGACTGGCAGTCGGTGCCCTGGTTCTGAGCCGATGGCGACACGGAGGCCACTGTGGGGTGGCTGCTGGAATGTGTTAGGGCAATGCCGGCCACCTCGGGTGCCCGGAAGAGCTGGTCGATGCAGGTGTTTCCGAATGTTACCTGTCCGCCGACAAGGCTGGAGTTGTCAAGGGCCAGCGACGACAGGTTGACCGGCGGCGGCGTACCCGGCACCACGGCCACCCAGTCGCGCGCGCTGCGCGACGTGTAGAAGATGCTGCCGTCCGACTGAAGCTGGGGTGTCACGACTTCCCCGCGCAGAGGTGCGAATTTAATTCCATTGACTGCTGCCGTAAGCAGGCCAATGGTCAGGCTGCTGGCACCCGTGGTGAAGGGTACGTCGACATACCTTTGTGGATCCGGGGGAGCTGCGAAAAAGCTATTGCTTCTGACAGCGCCAATGCTACCCGCAGGCGCTCCGCTGGCTAGCTGCAAATTTACCGCGCCTTTAGCGCCGCCGACGATACGCTTGGGGTTCACGATAATTGGGACAGGCGCAGCCGATGCACATACATCTTGCTTGCTCCCCTTCCTCCCAAGCGGGCGTTTATCACAACCCAACGTGCACTCCTGAACAAACGTGCATACGGCATTCGTCCCCGCGGCGCAATCCCACAGAATGCCCGTCTCCCCAACGAACTGCAGGCCCGCCTCTCCCGCACCACAGCGAGGACCTGCTGCTGAAGAGGGAGGGGCAAACACCACCTCGGTGGGCCGCTGCTGTGCGGTTATGCTGAGGATGGCGCTTTGGCTGGTAGCGTTAGCGGTAGCAGTAATAGTCGCCGTGAAGGGCAGCAGGCTGTATCGGCGATAGAGGGGGTTGGTGCCGACGCTAAAATTCATTAAAGTTTGCCCGGCGGGTATCGTGATCGTGGGTACAGAAGCGGCAAGCTCGGTAAGGGAGCTTGTTAGTGCTACTACTGTGCCGCTTGTTGGCGCAGCGGAGTTGAGCCTTACAGTACAGGTGGTGGCACTACCTGTACCGCCGCCGATGGTGGACGGGCTACAAGTCAATGCTGCCACGGTCTGCGCTTGGACAGTGGAAACGACCAACCAAAGACTCAATGCAATCAGCGCTTGGCCGAGCCTGGCGATCATTGTTCCGATACCCATGGCGGGGGCAAGCATCCTGTATGTGTTGTATAGAACCTTATTTTGATTCAGAGCCTGTAAGCTGACCTGAGAGATGGCTTGATATTGTTGCGGGTTGTTTTCTATGG
>JANOOA010000292.1:0-8362 GCA_031421115.1 Gammaproteobacteria bacterium
TGGCTGCTCACGCGCATCCATGCGCTCGCAGCACTTGGGCATCCTGCCCGGCGCATTTCCAGCACTTCCGCTGTGCAGGGATGCACGAGTGTCGCCAGAGGCAGGATGCCGGAAGCGATCGCCATCCATGGCGGTCGGCTGGAAAGTTGCTCCTGGCTGCTCACGCGCATCCATGTGCTCGCAGCACTTGGGCATCCTGCCCGGCGCATTTCCAGCACTTCCGCCATCCATGGCGGTCGGATTGAAGCTGGAATTGGAGTCGGCAAAGATCGGCGTGTGCCAAAGCAACATGCCGAGCAATACCATGCCAAATTTATTCATGGGCTGCTTCCGGCATCGTGCCTTCCGCAGCACTTGCACATCCTTGTGCGGCGTGTACCTCGTCGACATGGCACAGCAAACGCCCACGCGCCAAACGCACTTCTATTTTATCCCCCGGCACCACATCACCAGCAGAATGCAACACTGTATGTGGCGGCACGGCATGAACGATAGCATAGCCGCGTGCCAGCGTAGCGAGAGGGCTAACAGTGTCGAGTGCGTGACTGGCGGAGACCAGTCGTTGCTGGTGTCTTTGCAGGGTCAGGCGCAATGCCTGGTGCATGCGTTGTGCAATATTTTGATGTTGGGTGCGTAATTGATCCACGCGGTGTGCGGGGGTGTGGCGATACAAGTGCGATGAAAGTTCAGCAAGCGTTGAGCGTTGGTGGCGCAATAAAATGCGCTGGGCATGATGCAGGCGCTGCTCCAGTTCATCAAGACGTTGTGCCTGGGCACGCAAGCGCTGGCCGGGATGCTGTTGCTGCAAGCGTTGTGTCAGCCAGTGTAGCAGATGCTGTTTTCCCGTAACACGATCCTGCATGAGTGTTACAAAACGGTTGCGCTGACGTGCAAATTGTTGCAGCCATTCTGTTTGATCCGGGCTTACCAGTTCGGCCGCTGCCGACGGTGTGGCAGCACGTTGGTCTGCCACAAAATCCGCAATGGTGAAATCAACTTCATGGCCGATGCCGGAGACTACCGGTATTGCACAGGCATAAATGGCGCGCGCCACGGCCTCATTATTAAATGCCCATAAATCTTCCAGTGAGCCGCCGCCCCGTGCCACGATTAATACATCGCATTCGTTGCGTTGCGATGCTACATGAATGGCCCATGCAATTTGCGCGGGGGCGCCATTACCCTGCACCTGTACCGGATAAATAATTATTGGCAGCGCGGGAAAGCGCCGCTGCAAAATACTGAGAATGTCATGAATGGCGGCACCCGTAGGTGATGTGACGACACCGATACAGCGGGGTAGCGTGGGCAAGATTTTTTTATGCACAGCATCAAACAGGCCTTCTATCGCCAGGTGTTGTTTCAACACCTCAAAGGCGCGGCGCAACGCGCCATCTCCGGCGGCCTCCATATGTTCAGCGATCAACTGAAATTCGCCGCGCCCTTCATACAAACTAACCTGCGCACGGACTAATACGTGAGTGCCATTTTCGGGTGTAAAGCTGAGGAGACGATTGCGTTGACGAAACATCGCGCAACGTACTGAAGCGATTTCATCTTTGAGGGTGAAATATACATGACCTGAAGAGGGTTTGGCGAGATTGGAGATTTCACCTTCAATCCAGATTAAGGGAAAATTGCCTTCCAGAAGCGAACGCGCAGCACGATTAAGTTGCGAGACGCTGTAAAGTTCACGTTCAACGGGGCCTGCTGGGGTGATGGCTTGATCATAGGGCATAATATTTTGCATGCCATGATCATACCGCAGCTTGCGTTGCAAGCCTAATGACTTGAACAAGTGCTAATAAAAAAAGCAGGAGCGGCGTCCGCCTTCTCGTGTCTGAGAGAGGGTGCATCACGAAGAGGCAATGGGGTGTTGCCGCTCCTGCAAGCTGGTTAACCGCTAATCCTCTTACAGCGGCGTATTTAAGATTGACTTGGGTGTTGGTGCGTCGGTGGGGCTGAATATACGCAACACTACTTCAATAACATAGCCTACCGGATCCCATTTCATAATCGCCGTTAGCACAAGGTAGGCTGCAATGCTTGGAAAAACACTGGGGTGAACGTCAGGTATGGTGGCGGTGATCGCCGTCAGTAATAGTAATGTACCTGCAAACGTTCTCAGTATTTGGTCTGTGGTGCTGATATTTTCAGTGATATCAAAGTAGTTCATGTCCTGTACTCCTGTATTAAAAATGTGTCCCACGTCCTGGGCAGCCATGAGAGCTTCCTGAGTGGTTGCAAGTGATAATTTACGTGGTCCATGTGACGGGGCTGAGTCATTACGATGACATTGCTATGTCATCGTAATGAAAGAACTCGCCATGCCACACCATGAGTGATGCAAGTCCTACGCCATAATATAATTATATATTATATATATTTGATTATATTGTGTTTTAATGTTTTTATTTGTTTCGTAGGGGCGCGGTGCCAAACCCTTTTTCGCACCGAATTCATGCAATATCCGGGAAGGTGTGCTCCATCATTGCGCCCCAGCGAAGTAAAAGCAGCTTCAAGAATTGGAATTTCTATAAATTATTTTAAAAAACAATCAACTACATAAAAACAGCCGGGTGTCGCCATGTGCCCCATAATTTAAGTTTTATAATCTATCATTTTGATTTATAATAATTTTTTATGTTTACATAAAGAGACGTTTTATTTCCGGGCATGATTTGACAGGTTTACCTGGTGGCAAATAAAACTTATAATCAACAGATTTTTCACTAGGGAAGTCTCTCATGCGCGTCTTACAGGAAGCCCTGACGTTTGATGATGTGCTGCTGGTGCCAGACCACTCCACAGTGTTGCCCAAGCAGGTGAATCTGGCAAGTTGGCTGACGCGCGAAATCGCGCTGAATATACCGCTGGTTTCAGCCGCGATGGATACCGTGACCGAAGCGCGTCTGGCGATTACCGTGGCGCAGGAAGGCGGCATCGGCATCATTCATAAGAATATGACCATTGATGAGCAAGCCGAGCAGGTGCGCATTGTCAAGAAGTTCGAGAGCGGTGTTATTAAAGACCCGATCACGGTATCACCGCGCACCAGTATTCGTGAAGTGCGCGCCTTGACGAGCGCACACAATATCTCTGGTGTGCCGGTGGTGGATGGCGAGGATCTGGTGGGTATTGTCACCAATCGTGATCTGCGTTTTGAAACCAGTTACGATAACCCAGTGTCGAGCATCATGACGCCCAAAGAGCGGCTGGTCACGGTGCGCGAGGGTGCAGGGCGCGATGAAGTGGTGGCCTTGCTGCACAAGTATCGCATTGAAAAAGTGCTGATGGTGAATGACAAGTTTCAATTGCGTGGTTTAATCACCGTTAAAGACATTCAAAAAGCCAAAGAAAAACCTAACGCCTGCAAAGATCATCTGGCACGGCTGCGCGTTGGCGCAGCCGTGGGCACCGGCGAAGGCACCGATGATCGCATTGCAGCCTTGGTTGCTGCGGGAGTGGACGTGCTGGTGGTCGATACCGCGCATGGTCATTCGCAAGGGGTGCTGGATCGTGTGCGTTGGGTGAAACGTAACTTCCCCAATATACAATTGATTGGTGGCAACATCGCCACCGCTGCCGCCGCGCTGGCATTAGTTGAGGCGGGTGCAGACGCAGTTAAGGTGGGCATTGGTCCCGGTTCTATTTGCACTACGCGTATTGTTACCGGCGTCGGCGTGCCGCAAATTACTGCCATATCCAATGTCGCGAATGCACTGAAGGGCACGGGTGTGCCGGTGATTGCGGATGGTGGCATCCGCTATTCAGGTGATCTCGCCAAGGCAATTGCCGCCGGTGCATCATCGGTGATGATCGGTAGCATGTTTGCAGGCACCGAAGAATCACCGGGCGATGTTGAACTGTTCCAGGGACGCTCTTATAAGTCATACCGTGGTATGGGTTCAATTGGCGCCATGCAGCAAGGTTCCAGTGACCGCTATTTTCAGGAGATGACCGCCGAGGCTGAAAAGCTGGTGCCAGAAGGCATCGAAGGGCGTGTGCCTTATAAAGGCAGTCTGGTGGCAATTGTACATCAACTGATGGGCGGTGTGCGCGCCAGCATGGGTTACACCGGGTGCGCTAATATTGAAGAAATGCGCACCAAGCCAAAGTTTGTGCGCGTCACCAGTGCTGGCATGCGCGAAAGTCATGTGCATGACGTGACGATTACACGCGAAGCACCTAATTACCGCATGGAATGATCTGCGAGGCGCTGCGACGTTCAGGTCGTGCCGCGTCCCTACATTAAAATGAGCGATACATTGACTACTATTCACGATCATCGCATTCTGATTCTTGATTTTGGCTCCCAATACACCCAGCTTATCGCGCGCCGTGTGCGTGAAGCGGGCGTGTATTGTGAATTGCATCCATACGATATGACCGATGCCGCGCTGCGTGCATTTAATCCGCGCGGTATTATTCTTTCGGGCGGCCCCGAATCCGTGACGCTGGCCTCTACGCCGCATGCACCACAGGCCGTGTTTGACCTGGGTGTGCCCGTGCTGGGTATCTGCTATGGCATGCAAACCATGGCGGCGCAATTAGGCGGTGCTGTTGAGTCTGCGGCGCACCGTGAGTTTGGTTACGCACAAGTGCGCGCACGCGGACACTCACAATTATTGCGCGACATTGAAGATCACACCACGCCAGAGGGCTATGGCATGCTCGATGTGTGGATGAGCCACGGCGACCATGTGACACAACTGCCCCAGGGTTTTGAAACCATTGCCAGCACCACCGCCGCACCGATCTCCGGCATGGCGGATGAAGCGCGCGGCTTCTATGGTTTGCAGTTTCATCCTGAAGTCACACATACCCACCAGGGCGCACGCATTTTGCAGCGTTTTGTGCGCGATATTTGTGGTTGCGCAGCGCTCTGGATCATGAGCAACGTGATGGACGAAAGCATTTGCCAGCTTCGTGAAAAAGTGGGCGATGATGATGTGCTGCTGGCGCTGTCCGGTGGCGTAGACTCTTCTGTGGTGGCTGCGCTACTGCATAAGGCTATTGGTAAAAAGCTCACCTGTGTATTTGTCGACAACGGCTTGCTGCGTTTGAATGAAGGTGATCAGGTGATGGCGACCTTCGCGCAGCACATGGGTGTGCGCGTGTTGCGCGTGAATGCCCAGCAGCGTTTATGGATGCGTTGGGCGGCGTGGCTGATCCGGAAAAAAAACGCAAAATCATCGGCAACTTATTTGTTGAAATCTTCGAAGAAGAAGCCGCAAAACTCACCAATGTAAAGTGGCTGGCGCAGGGTACGATATACCCGGATGTTATTGAATCTGCCGGTTCTAAAAATGGCAAGGCACATGTAATTAAAACCCATCATAACGTGGGTGGCTTGCCCGCAAACATGCGCCTGAAATTGATTGAGCCGCTGCGTGAATTGTTTAAAGATGAAGTGCGCAAGTTGGGTGTTGAACTGGGCTTGCCATCTGACATGGTGTATCGCCATCCCTTCCCTGGGCCGGGTTTGGGTGTGCGCATTCTTGGTGAAGTAAAAAAAGAATACGCAGATGTGTTACGTCGTGCCGATGCAATTTTTATTGAAGAGCTGCGCAAAAATAATTTGTACGACAAGGTAAGCCAGGCCTTTGCGGTGTTTTTGCCGGTGAAATCGGTGGGTGTAATGGGTGACGGGCGGCGTTATGATTATGTGATTGCGCTACGTGCCGTGGAAACCGTCGACTTCATGACGGCGCATTGGTCGCATCTCCCTTATGATGTGTTGGGCACCATTTCAAATCGCATCATTAACGAAGTACCGGGGATTTCACGCATCACTTATGACATTTCGGGCAAGCCGCCCGCGACGATTGAGTGGGAGTGATGGTTCTCAATGAGCCCCCCGTTTGTTCTAAGTAGCCCACGCAGCGGGTGTATCGAAGGGTTCTGGAGGGTGGTTCGACAGGACTCACCACGAACGGCTAAGTGAACAGTATTGAAATGGAACCTGAAACTCAAACTCCGCAACGCGAAGCTGATTTAAAGTGGATGCAACACGCTTTGAGGCTGGCGCAACGCGCCGTTGATGAAGGTGAAGTGCCAGTGGGCGCGGTGCTGGTTAAAGACGGCCAGATGATTGCTGAAGGCTGGAATCGGCCTATCGCCAGCCACGACCCCACCGCCCATGCTGAGATCATGACGTTGCGGGCGGGCGCTACGCAATTGCAGAATTACCGCCTGAGCGACACGACCTTGTATGTCACGCTGGAACCTTGCGCCATGTGCGCAGGCGCTATTATTCACGCGCGGGTTGCCCGGCTGGTATTCGGCGCTCACGATCCGAAAGGTGGTGCGGCAGGCAGCGTCTTCACTGTTTTGCCCGGTGACCAATTGAATCACCGCGTAATCTGCGAAAAGGGGCTGCTTGCGGCGCCGTGTGGTGATATACTCAGCGACTTCTTCAGTGCGCGGCGCAAAGCCGTGCGTGACGAATAACAGGATCTACCTTAATGTTGTTAGTGTACAACCCACGTTCGCCCTGAGCCTGTCGAAGGGCTCGCCACGAACGGTTAAGCTAACAATGTTGGGATCTACCTGGAGAGGTACCGAAGCGGTCATAACGGCGCCGACTCGAAATCGGATGGGGGTGAAAACCCCACGTGGGTTCGAATCCCACCCTCTCCGCCAATTTTATCTCTGTCTCCGGGGCAGCAGGCGCTGCCTTATCCCAGAGTCCGGCCATTCCCCGCCATTTTGGCAACTTTTCAAATTTTGACCACCCTCTCCATCGATTTCCCTTTGGTGGTCGCCACCACAGCAGCCAACGAAATTGTGCTGGCTTCCGTACAAGGTAATGCAACGGTAGAGTTAAGTGCATCATCAACTGCTCTCGCGCTTGTGAGGTTACTCCTCGACTTGCCGCACTCCGTAATTTCAGAACAAAAAGTGTTGCAGTTAATTGTTGGGCTTCGAACGTCCGCTGAAATGATTTTTTATGCGTTATTCTTCGTCAAAATAATCGGAGTCAATTTTCTTGACTTCATATTGACCAACGACTGACACGCCAACATTGTGTTCTGCCATGAGCGAGGCCAGTCTCCCACCATTAATAAGAATAATTTTTGACTCAATCATGGACACATACTCAAGTGCTTCTTTAGAAAAATTTGAAGTGGTAATGAAAACACCTTTTTTAGCCCTCTGACCCTGCAATGCTCCCGCAAACTTCTGAATTTCGGGACGCCCTACAGTTCCGTCCCATCGTTTGGCTTGGATGTAGATGACATCCAAGCCCAATCGATCTTCATTTATTATTCCGTCAATTCCGCCGTCGCCGCTCTTTCCGAGTGCGCGGCCTGCATCTTGTCTGTTTCCGCCATAGCCCATTTTGACGAGGAGATCCACCACAAGTCGCTCGAAAAATGATGGCGAGGAATCTTTTACGGAAGAAAGAATTTCAACTTCTAAATTTTTTCTTAATGAACGGTATGCCGAGGCTAATGCATCTTCTGGTGTTTCGCTGGCGACCATTTCGATGGAATCATTCGCGTCATTTGTTTTTGATGGCTCTTTTTTACGGTTTCTGAATTCTTGGAATTCTGGATAACGCACCAATAGCGTGACATTAATTTTTTCCGGATTATCCGCTAACAGTTTAAGCCCCTGTTCGGTAATTTTGAAGTAACCCCGTTTTGGTGATGTCAGCAACCCTGCTTGCTTTAGATAGGATCGCGCCCAGCCAACACGATTATTGAATACTGCCTGACTTCCACTAGGTAGAACTTCATTCTTTTCTTCGTCGGAGAGGGAGAATTCTGCGGCAAGCGACTGTACGGAATTGCTGAACTTATGTTCTTGTTGGTCGGACGCCATCTGTAGCACAGGAAGCATTAGTGTCTGATAGTCCGGGATTGGCATATAGATGATTCCTAAATTTAGACATCATATCTTGTAATACCCCCTATACCATTCCACAAAACGCGCAATGCCTGTTTCTATGGCGGTGTCGGGTTTGAAGCCGACGTCGCGGATCAGGTCGACTACGTCGGCGTAGGTGGCGGGGACGTCGCCGTTTTGCAAGGGTAGCATATTTTTCTGTGCTTTTTTGCCCAGGCAGTTTTCCAGCACTTCGATGAAGTGCAGTAATTCCACAGGGTTGTGATTGCCAATGTTATAGAGGCGGTAGGGCGCGTAGCTGGTGGCGGAGTCGGGTTCGGCGCTGTTCCATTGGGGATTGGGCGCGGCGACGTTATCGAGAACGCGAATGACGCCTTCTACGATGTCGTCGATGTAGGTGAAATCGCGGCGATGGTTACCGTAGTTGAATACGTCAATCGGTTTTCCTGCCAGGATGTTTTTGGTAAACATGAACAGCGCCATGTCGGGGCGTCCCCACGGGCCATAC
>JANOOA010000293.1:0-5718 GCA_031421115.1 Gammaproteobacteria bacterium
CTAAAATCATTCTGCTGGTGGAAGATAATCCCGATGACGAGGCATTAACCCTGCGCGCCCTGAAAAAGAATAATATTCTCAATGAAGTCGTGGTGGCGCGCGACGGTGTCGAGGCGCTGGATTTCCTGTTCGCTACCGGACCCTACACGGGTCGCGACATCCGCATCATGCCACAGGTTATCCTGCTTGATTTAAAGTTACCAAAAGTGGATGGGCTGGAAGTGCTGCGCCGTCTGCGCGCCGATGCCAGGACGAAGCTCCTGCCGGTGGTGATCCTGACTTCCTCAAGCGAAGATGCCGATATTGTCAACAGCTATCAGCTTGGCGCCAACAGCTATATGCGCAAACCCGTGGATTTTTCGCAATTCATGGAGGCAGTGCGGCAACTGGGTTTGTATTGGCTGGTTCTAAACGAGACTCCACCCGTTCTGTAAGGATGCAATATGAGTACCCCGCTGCACGTATTAATAGTTGAAGATTCTGAAGATGACGCGTTATTGATATTGCGCGAGTTGCGGCGTTGTGGTTATGCTCCGGTGTTTGAACGCGTTGACACCGCCGCCGCCATGAAAGCCGCGCTGCAAACACAAACCTGGGATATCGTCCTGGCCGATTACTCAATGCCAGATTTTGGCGCTCCCGCCGCGCTCGCCCTGCTCAAGGAAAGCGGCATTGATCTGCCCTTTATCATTATCTCCGGCAGCATCGGTGAGGAAATCGCCGTGGCCATGATGAAGGCTGGCGCGCATGACTACCTGATGAAGAGCAATCTGAAGCGGCTCGCACCCGCGATTGATCGTGAACTGCTTGAAGCTGAAGAAAGACGCAAACGCCGTCAGGCCGAGGCAATGCTGCGGGAAAGTGAAGAGCGTTACCGGAATCTGTTTGAAAGCGCCCACGACATGATTCAAAGCGTGGCTCCTGACGGACGCTTTGAATTCGTCAATCGCGCCTGGCTGGAGACGATGGGATATACACTGGATGAAGTAAAAGCCCTTACCGTGTTCGACATTATTCTTCCCGAAGTGCTGGATCACTGCACAGCCCTGTTTCACAAAGTGATGAGCGGAGAACACTGTGACAATCTGGAAGCCACCTTTATTGCCAAAAATGGTCAATATGTGGAAGTTGAAGGTGATATAAGCTGTCGTTTTGTGAACGGCGTGCCAGTTGCATCGCAGGGTGTCTTCCGCAACATCACCCAGCGCAAGGCGCATACCGCTGCCCTGGAATATCAGGCCACGCACGATTCACTTACCGGTCTCCCCAACCGTTTCCAGCTCAGCAAAGATCTGACCAAAATCACCGAGGCAGCCCGAGTGTCGGGCAGGCGCATGGCGTTCATGCTCATCGACCTGGATCGCTTCAAGGAAATCAACGATGCCTTGGGCCATCAGGCCGGTGACATTCTATTAAAGCAGATCGCGCCGCGCTTATGCACTGCAGCGGATACTCCTGCAAACGTGGCGCGGCTGGGCGGCGACGAGTTTGGATTAGTGCTGCCGCACATTAACAGCGTAGAAGACGCGCTTCTTGTCGCCGAGAAAGTGCTAACTCTTATCTGCCAGCCCTTTGACCTGGAAGGGCTGAAAGTGCAGATCAGCGCCAGCATCGGCATCGCTTTGTATCCTGATCACAGCGATGATCCGCACTCTATGATGCGTTGCGCAGATATCGCCATGTATCTCGCCAAGAAAAACGGCGGTGGCTACGCCGTTTATAATCCCACGCTTGACATCTACAGCCCGCGCCGCCTGTCCCTCATCACCAGCCTCAGGATCGCTATCCAGGAAAATCAGCTCGTATTATATTACCAACCAAAAATGAGCCTCAAAAACCGTGACACCATTGGCATGGAAGCTTTAATCCGTTGGCAGCACCCTCAACATGGGCTGGTCGCGCCCAATGAATTCATTCCTCTCGCGGAGGTAAGCGACCTCATCATGCCACTCACGCAATGGGTGATAGACAATGTGCTGCGGCAGATGCGGGAATGGCATGATATGGGAATCAAGGCCAAGGTTGCGGCGAATATCTCCGCGCGTAACTTGCAGGATAACGGCCTGCCGGACAAAATTGCGGTATTGCTGGAGAAATATCAGATCGCCCCCCATTATCTGGAACTGGAAATCACCGAGAGCGCCATTATCATTGATCCTCTGCGCGCCACGGAAACATTGCGCCGCATTCATCAACTGGGGGTGATCCTGTCCATAGACGACTTTGGCACAGGTTATACCTCCCTCTCTCACCTGAGGAAGCTCCCCATCGCAACCCTCAAGATCGACCTTTCCTTCATCAGCAACATGCTAAAGAGCAACGATGATGCCGCCCTCGTACAATCCATCATCCACCTAGGGCACAATCTGGGCATGGGTGTTGTCGCCGAGGGCGTCGAGGATCAGGCCACCTTGGACCTGCTGAATACGTTTGAATGCGATGTGGCACAAGGCTATTTTATCTGTCCGCCGATGACCGCCGGACAGACAACGCCGTGGCTCAAAAAGCAGGTCATCTCATCAACAACCAGGGAAGAGGTGTATTAACGAGCGATGGCTGACGACATTGTATTTAGCTGACAGCGATTCTGTTTCGCATAAACGCGTAATACATCACGGGTATCACCACCAATGTCAGTAGCGTGGAAACCATGATGCCAAAGATCAGTGAAATAGCCAATCCATTAAAAATAGGATCGTCGAGAATAAACACTGCGCCCAGCATCGCAGCCAACGCCGTCAACACAATGGGTTTGGCGCGTACACTGCCGGCGCGGATCACGGCTTCATCAAATGCCACGCCACGCGCCACCTCAATGTTGATGAAATCCACCAGCAGAATTGAGTTACGCACAATAATACCCGCCAGGGCAATCATGCCAATCATAGAGGTGGCAGTGAAAGGTGCGCCGAGTAAGGCATGGCCAGGCATCACGCCAATAATAGTCAGTGGAATCGGTGCCATGATAATCAATGGCACCAGATAAGAGCGAAACTGCGCGACTACCAGCAGATAAATAAATATCAGCCCCACACCATAAGCCATGCCCATATCACGAAAGGTATCGTAGGTAATCTGCCATTCGCCATCCCACTTCAGACTATACTGATAGGGATTGGCGGGTTGATCAAGCAGATGCTGGTCAAGTTTTTCACCATTCTGCATGGGTTTATCATTCAACTGCCCACGCATATCAAACATGCTATACAGCGGACTATCGAGCTTGCCTGCGGCATCGCCCGTGACGAAGACCACCGGCAATAAATCCTTGTGATAAATGGCATGCTCGCGGTGGCTGTGCCGCACCGTCACAATTTCAGACAAAGGTATCAACGCGCCCTTCTGGCTGCGCACTTTAATCTGCAATAACGATGCAACCGATGCCTTGTCGGCAACAGGCAGTTCCAGACGAATCGGTATCGCATATTTGGCATTGTTATCGTGCAGATAACTACTGTCTTCGCCGCCCAATGCCGCGCTTATAACTGTCACCACACTTTGTTGTGAAATACCGAGTGTCGCCGCTTTTTGGCGGTCAATCTGTAAAATCAGACGCGGTGCTTCAGCCTCAACGCTATCATCTACATCCACCACTTCGGCGGTATTTTCAAATACCTTGCGCACCTCCTGTGCGATACGCATCTGGCCGGGATAATCAATCCCGTAAATTTCCGCCACCAGAGGGGCTTGCACCGGCGGGCCGGGCGGCACTTCAACAATTTTCACATTGGCATTGAAACGACGGCCAATCTCCTGCAGAGGTGCGCGCACGGATGCGGCAATCTCATGACTTTTTCGGTCACGTTTTTTTCTGTCTGCCAGATTCACCTGAATGTCGCCGACATGGGCGCCCTTACGCAAATAATATTGGCGCACCAGACCGTTGAAATTAATTGGCGATGCCGTGCCCGCATAGGTTTGATAATCGGTAATTTCCGGTACGGTAGCAAGATAGACACCCAGCTCATTCAATACCCGTGCGGTCTGCTCTACCGTAGTACCTTCAGGCATATCCACGATCACCTGAAACTCAGATTTATTGTCAAAAGGTAACATTTTCAACACCACTAGCTTGACTGCGGCCAGGCTCACAGAGATGACAATCAATAACATGATGGCGCCAAACAATCCCCAACGCCGCGAGCGACCCACATCACCATTCAAAAACAGGCCGATATATTTTTTAAAGCCGTGATACAAACGATTGTCATCCTGGCCGGTTGCAGTCACATCAGGTGCGTGAGCATGTTTGACATTGCGCAATATTTTATACGTTAACCATGGTGTTACAATAAACGCTACGGCCAGTGAAATAAACATGCCCATGCTGGCATTGATCGGGATAGGACTCATATATGGCCCCATCATGCCAGACACAAAGGCCATCGGTAACAATGCCGCAATGACGGTGAAGGTGGCAAGAATCGTGGGGCTACCCACTTCATCGACTGCCAATGGAATCGCCTCGGCCAGGCTTTTTCCACCCATCAGGCGATGACGATGAATATTCTCCACCACCACAATCGCATCATCCACCAAAATTCCAATCGAAAAAATCAAGGCAAACAGCGACACGCGATTGAGCGTGAAACCCCATGCCCAGGATGCAAATAAAGTAATCGCCAGCGTGATGATTACCGCTGTGCCGACAATCAATGCCTCGCGCCAACCCAATGCAAAACCGACCAGCACTACCACCAGGGCCGTGGCGAACATCAGCTTGCTGATCAACGTCATGGCTTTGTCATTGGCAGTGAGGCCATAGTTGCGGGTGATGGTGGCATGAATGCCTTCCGGCACGAACGTGCCTTGAATCTGCTCAAAACGCTCAATCAATTGTTCCGCAATGGCTACGGCATTGGTGCCGGGTTTTTTGGCGATGGCGATCGTCACTGCCGGGGCTTCCCCTTTGAAGGTAATGCCCTTGTCTGCGGCGGCAGGCCCGGTGCCAAACGTAACATACTGCTCAGGCTGATCTGCTCCGGTGGTGACCTGCGCCACATCACGCAAATACACCGGAGAACCATTACGCATGCCCACCACCAGGGCGGCAATATCTTCGCTGTTGGTAAAGAAAGCACCGGCTTGTACGGTGATTTCCTGGTTATTGGCGATCAATGCCCCGGCATCGCGCGAAACATTCGCGGCGACCAGCGCATTACGTAAATCATCAAATGCAATACCATAGCCAGCCATACGCCTGGCATCAAGTTGCACATGCACGACACGGTCGGGGCCACCAATAGTATAAATATCGCGTGTACCCGGCACGCGTTTCAACTCGGCTTCGATAGCATGTGCGACGCGTTGCAGTTCATATCCACCACGGGTTTGGTCGTCTGTCCACAGCGTCAATGCAACGATGGGCACATCATCCATGCCCATCGGTTTGACGATAGGTTGACTCACGCCTAAATTGGCAGGCAGCCAATCCTGATTGGAATAGATGGCGTTATATAAACGCACAATCGACTGGGTGCGATCTTCACCCACTTCAAACTCAACAGTGAATACTGCGCGCCCTGGCTGCGACACCGTATAAATGTGTTTGTTGCCTTCGATTTCCGATAGCATCTGCTCGCCCGGCGTACTGATTAACGACTCAACTTCTTTGGCCGTAGCGCCGGGAAAAGCGACAAACACATTGGCGAACGTCACTTCAATCTGCGGCTCCTCTTCGCGTGGCGTTACCAACACTGCGAACACGCCCAGCAGCAA
>JANOOA010000294.1:0-15407 GCA_031421115.1 Gammaproteobacteria bacterium
ATATCACTACTGTGCGCGGTCATCGCATCTGCTTTAAGCATGGCGAGCTTGATTATATCCGCCGCTGTGCCTTGCATGGGTGCGTTGATGGCGGCGCGCTCAGCATATTGGCGGCGCTGTCCATTGCGTGACTTGATGTCCGGTAAATACAAGCGTCGGCCGAACAGTGTTTCGACATAACCACGCTCGGCGGTTTGCGCGCGCGTGATATCCATAAAAATCTTTACACCGGGGTAGCGTGCAAAGTAACGGTTCATGTATTCCTGTGCGCTGCTGCGATCCACATCCAGTTGCCGCGCCAGGCCAAAGGCAGACATGCCATAAATCAAACCAAAGTTAATGGCCTTGGCGCTGCGGCGTTGATCGCTGCTCACCTGATTAACCGCTACACCAAAAATTTCTGCGGCAGTGGCGCGATGAATATCATCGCCACGCGCAAAGGCGTTTAACAGCCCGGCGTCTTGCGACAAGTGCGCCATGATGCGCAATTCAATTTGCGAATAGTCGGCGGCGACAATTTTATAACCTGGCGGCGCGATAAAAGCCTGACGTATACGCCGCCCTTCGGCGCTGCGAATCGGAATGTTCTGTAAATTAGGATTAGAAGAAGACAAACGCCCGGTGGCGGTCACCGCTTGATGATATGAGGTATGTACACGGCCAGTGCGGGGATCTATCTGCGCGGGTAACTTATCAGTATAGGTTGATTTCAATTTACTGAGCGTACGTGATTCCAGGATTAATTTTGGCAAGGGGTGGACGAACGCTAACTCCTGCAAAACAGACTCGCCCGTGGAGGGTTGGCCGGTGGGGGTTTTTTCGATCACAGGCAAGCCCAGTTTGTCGAACAAAATCATCTGCACCTGCTTGGGCGAGTCAAGATTAAACGGCTGACCCGCAGCTACATAGGCCTGTTCCTGAAGGCTCAATATTTGCCGTGCCAGTTCATCACTTTGACGATGCAACATCTGTGCATCAATCAGCACGCCGTTGCGTTCGATGCGAGACAACACGGGTACCAGCGGCATTTCGATGTCATCAAACAATTTCTGCAAGCCCGGCGCGGCGCGGAGGCGCGGCCAGAAAGCGTGATGCAAACGCAACGTAATGTCGGCATCTTCGCAGGCATAGGGCGATGCCTGTTCCAGCGCAATTTGATTAAAGGTAATCTGGCGCACGCCCTTGCCGGCGATATCTTCAAAATGCACGGTCTTGTAGTCGAGGTGCGTCAACGCCAGCGTGTCCATGTCATGACGTGAGCCGGTGCTGTTGAGCACATACGATTCCAGCATGGTGTCATAGCGTATGCCCGCCAGGTTAATGTCATAATTGGCGAGCACGCTCATGTCATATTTTAAATTCTGCCCGAGCTTGAGCCGCGTGGCATCTTCCAGCAACGGCTTGAGTTGCGCCAGCACGGCGTCACGCGACAACTGATCGGGGGCGCCGGGATAATCATGTGCCAGTGGCACATACGCCGCTTCTCCCGGTTGCACTGCAAACGACACGCCGACAATCTCGGCCTGTATATAATCCAGTGAGGTGGTTTCGGTATCAAAGGCAAATAATTCGGCCTGCGCAAGACGCACCAACCAGGTGTCGAGTTGCACTTGCGTGAGTACAGTATCATAGTGGCTGGAAAGTTGCTCCTGCATTTCCAGCACTTCCGCCATCCGTGGCGGTCTAATTGCAAGCGTAACGTATTCTGCGGCTAGCTTTTGCTTAGGCTGATCGCCGGCGATCACCACTTGTTGCGTGGCGTCGACGCACTGCTCCCCCTGTTCAACAAGCTGCGCCAGCCACGTCTTGAACTCCATGCGTTTATAGCCTTCGCGCAAGGCACGCACATCGGGCGATTGGCGATGCAAGTCAAGCGGCGCCACCGCCAGTGGCACATCACAACGAATCGTGGCGAGTTGCCGCGACAATGGCAGCAGGTGCATATTCTCGCGCAGGCTTTCGCCTACTTTGCCACTGACCTG
Source organism: Gammaproteobacteria bacterium (assembly GCA_031421115.1). Classification (GTDB taxonomy): domain Bacteria; phylum Pseudomonadota; class Gammaproteobacteria; family Ga007554. Next base: position 1,983 of record JANOOA010000294.1, read on the forward strand.
ATCCGCATGCGCCAGCAGATTATCCAGCGTGCCATATTCCTGCAACCATTTGGCGGCGGTCTTGGGGCCGACCTTGGGTATGCCGGGAATATTGTCTGAGGTATCGCCCACCAGCGCCAGATAATCAATGATCTGTGCGGGCGTCACGCCAAATTTTTCAACCACCCCTGACACATCAAGCGTGGTGTTGTTCATGGTGTTAATGAGCGTGACATGGCTATCAACCAGTTGCGCCATGTCCTTGTCGCCTGTTGAAATCACGGTATGCAATCCGGCCGCAGTGGCTTGCATTGCCAACGTGCCAATCACATCATCGGCCTCGACACCTGCCACCATCAATAACGGCAATCCCATCGCCACAACCATGGCATGTAACGGCTCGATCTGACTGCGCAAGTCATCTGGCATGGGTGGACGATGCGCCTTGTATTGCGCAAACAAGTCATCACGAAACGTCCGGCCCTTGGCGTCAAACACCACGGCAATACGGTCTGGCTGATAATCTGCCAGCAGTTTACGCAGCATATTGACGACACCATACACTGCCCCGGTCGGATCACCGTGTGAATTAGTCAGTGGCGGCAACGCATGAAAGGCACGATACAGATAAGATGAACCGTCGATCAGCAGCAACGGTTTGGAAGAAGTTTCAGTCATGGGAAAAGAATCGTCGTTGTAACAAATTATGTTGCAGCGTCACTTTGAAGCAAGACCCAAATGCGCCCCGCATATCCTGGCGGCCGGAAAGCTGCTCCTCGGCATTTGCTCCTGGCAATGCTCTACCTCCTCCATCCATGGAGTCGTGCGTTTCCGGCACTTCCGCCGTGCAGGGATGCACAAGTGTTGCGGGAGGCAGGATGCCGGAAGCGACCGCCATCCGTGGCGGGCGGCCGGAAAATTGCTCCTGCATTTTCGGCACTTCCGCCATCCGTGGCGGGCGAAAATAGTCATATAAGCGCATTGCGCGCGTCCAATAACTGACGAACGCCAATCCTGCGGCGGCGAGTATTTGACCGGCAGACAGGGTTTGCCACGGGGTGAGCAGTTGCACCCAGCCAAAGTAATGCTCTACAAGCACTACAAAGCCAATAAAGAGAGCGACGCTCAATAGTCTTTTCAGCGCAGCACCCGACCAAAGATTGCGGATCATAAAAGAATTTGTTTTCACACCCATCAGTATACCGCGATCTTCAACGAAAGTGCGCAGCCATCGCTGGCGCGATTTCTGCATTGACTTTTATCAGAAGCTTATAGATGGGTTCGGATTCATTGGCGCGCATTTGCACTGCAAAATCTACGGAAAATCGCCGAAAACAGGTTTAGCTTCGGGAATTACTGGCCGATACGTCATCAGGGACAGTAGTTTTGTCAATCAACCGGGTAGTTTAGTATATTGGAGAGAGTGTCATGAATGAGTTTCTTGTTGAAGTGGTAGTAATGTCGTTTACGATTGGTGGTATCGTTGGTGCATTAGTGGCATTAAGCCTCAATACCAAGAAGAAAAGTGCTGCTGAAACTGCGGAAGAAAAGCCGCAGGATGTTTTGTATCCTTAATTCGCTTTTGATTAAGCGGCGGTGTATGAGCGTTCAGCACGCTTAGGCGGGTTTCTATGGCATGAGAATGTAGGCGTGGCCCGTAAACTGAATTGGTGCCAGGGCGCGCATCCTACGGATGAGGTTAATTATCTCCTGTCAGGACTATTTTTCCATGTGCTTATTTTTTAATGCCACATAGTGTGCTGCCGAGTACTCAAAGTAAGCCATCTCATTTTCAGTCAGCGGACGGATTTTTTTCACCGGACTGCCCAGCCACAGATAACCACCTTCCAGATCTTTGCCGGGTGGTACCAGGCTGCCTGCGCCGAGCAGTACCTGTGAGCGGATAATCGCGCCATCCAGCACCGTGGATCCCATGCCGATTAAAGCATAATCTTCTACCGTACAGCCATGTAGAATAACGCGGTGGCCGACAGTAACGTCATTGCCGATAATCAATGGGTGCCCGCCGGGGGTGAAGCGATTGGGTTGTGTGACGTGCAGCACCGAGCCGTCCTGGATATTGGTGCGCGCACCGATCACAATACGGTGTACATCGCCGCGCGCTATGCTCATGGGCCAGATCGAAGCATCGCCACCTAGTGTAACATCGCCTGCTATCAGTGCCATTTCGTCGACAAAGGCGCTGCCGGGAACGGTGGGGATGATGCCTTGGTAAGTTCTGATTGCCATAGTCAAATGGTGCAATTATTTTTGACAAATATCAAGCCTTGATTTTTTACGATCCTATCCGCGATGATTCCAGATTATGCTACATTAGGGGTCTTTCCTACGTGGAGTTATGCAGGTAAATCATCATGAACAATCCCTTACTTGAAACAACGGGCCTGCCACATTTTGCCCAGATTCACCCCGAACATGTTGAACCTGCCATTGACGCCATATTGGCGGAAAGTCGCGCCCGAACTCAGCAGTTGCTTGCCGCTAACGATAACTACACCTGGGGCAACTTGATACAGCCCCTCGAAGATGTAGGCGAACGTTTGAGTCGCGCCTGGTCGCCGGTGAGTCATATGAACTCAGTGGTAAATTCCGATGCATCGCGTGTCGCGTATAACGCGTGCTTGCCTAAGCTCAGCGACTATGCAACGGAAATGGGTCAGAATGAGCGTTTGTATCAGGCGTATAAGTCTATCGCCGACGGTGCCGAGTACCATAAGCTTGATGTTGCGCAAAAGAAAATAATTGATAACGCGTTGCGTGATTTTCGCTTGTCCGGTGTGGCTTTGTCGGCACAGGATAAAGAGCGTTACAAAGGTATCATGCAAGAGTTGTCGGCGCTGACCAGCAAGTTTGAAGAGAATCTGCTCGATGCGACACACGCCTGGCAGAAAGTTATTGAAAACGAATCCGCGCTTGCCGGGTTGCCTGACTCTGCCAAAGCGGCGGCGCGTCAATCTGCGGTGGCGGCCGAAAAATCCGGTTGGTTATTTACGCTGGAATTCCCCTCTTATTTTCCTATAATCACTTACGCGGATGATCGAGAATTGCGTCGTGAAATGTACGAAGCCTATGTCACGCGTGCTTCTGATGCTGGCCCAAATGCAGGGCAGTGGGATAACACCGACATCATGGAAAAAATTCTGAAATTACGCCATGAAGTTGCCGGCTTGTTAGGTTTTGCCAATTATGCGGAGCGTTCCATTGCTACCAAGATGGCGGCGTCAACCCAGCAAGTGCTGGATTTTTTGCATGACTTGGCGCGGCGGTCCCTTTCAATAGCGCGTCAAGATGTACAAGAGGTGCGTGATTTTGCGCGCACCCATTATGGTGTGGATAGCCTGGAGTCGTGGGATATTCCTTATTATTCTGAAAAATTGAGCGAACATACCTACGCCGTATCACAGGAAGAGCTCAAGCCGTATTTCCCCGAACAGCGTGTGCTGTCTGGAATGTTTGCGGTGGTGCAGCGATTGTATGGTCTGGATATTCAGGCCATACAGGGCGTCGAAACCTGGCATCCTGACGTGCGTTTTTTTGAAATCAAGGATGGTCAGGGCACAGTGCGCGGCCAGTTTTATCTTGATCTGTATGCGCGCCCACACAAGCGTGGCGGCGCGTGGATGGATGAATGCCTGACGCGCAAGCGTACTGCACAAGGGATACAAACACCGGTGGCCTATCTGACCTGCAATTTTTCATCGCCTATCGGCACCGACCCGGCGCTCTTTACTCATGATGAAGTGCAAACGCTGTTTCATGAGTTTGGTCATGGCTTGCATCACATGTTGACGCGCGTGGATTATCCCAGTGTCGCTGGTATCAGTGGTGTGGCATGGGACGCAGTGGAGCTGCCCAGCCAGTTTATGGAAAACTGGTGCTGGGAGCGTGAGGCGCTGCATTTGATCTCAGGGCACTATAAAACGGGCGAACCTTTGCCACCTGCGTTGTTCGATAAAATGCTGGCTGCCAAAAATTTTCAGTCGGGCATGCAGATGGCGCGGCAACTGGAGTTCTCGATTTTTGATTTCCGCATGCATCTGGAATATGACCCCGCCAAAGGCGGCCGCATTTACCAGATACTTGATGAGGTACGCAAGGAAGTGGCCGTGATGAAGCCGCCTTCGTTTAATCGTTTCCCACACGGTTTTTCGCACATTTTTGCGGGTGGTTACGCGGCGGGTTATTATAGTTATAAATGGGCAGAAGTGTTATCCAGCGATGCCTTTTCAAAGTTTGAGGAGAACGGTATTTTTGACCGTAAAACCGGCCTGGAATTCATGTCAGCGATTCTGGAGCAGGGTGGCTCACGCGAACCCATGGAGTTGTTCATCGAATTCCGTGGCCGTGAACCACAAATTGATGCATTACTCAGGCATACAGGTATCGTTGCTTAACGGCTAACTTATGAAAATCGCTACCTGGAATGTAAACTCATTACGCGTGCGTCTGCCGCAGGTTCTTGACTGGATCAAGACCGAGCAGCCGGACATCCTTGCCTTGCAGGAAACCAAAACGGAAGATAAAAACTTTCCGCGAGCGGATATCGAAGCGGCCGGTTATAATGTTATTTATTCCGGCCAGAAAACCTATAACGGCGTGGCAATATTGAGTCGTATAGTCGGTAGCGATATTGTCACCGACATTCCTGATCTGAATGATCACCAGCGACGTGTATTGTGCGCCACGTTTGGTACCGTGCGCGTGTTGAATGTTTACATCCCCAATGGCGAAGCCGTAGGCTCGGAAAAATATTCATATAAACTTGGCTGGCTGGAAAAGCTCACGGCGTATGTGGAAGCGCAACGTGCCGTTTATCCGTCTCTTATATTATTGGGTGATTTTAATATTGCCCCCGAGCCGCGTGATGTGCATGACCCAGCGCAGTGGGAGGGACAGGTGTTATTTTCTGAGCCGGAGCGCGCAGTGTTTCAGCGGCTTGTTGCGATGGGATTCTGTGATACCTTCCGTCTGCTTGAACAAGCACCCGATCAATTTTCATGGTGGGACTACCGTATGGCGGCGTTCCGCCGTAATAGGGGGTTACGCATTGACCATATCCTTGCCAGTCCCGCGTTGTGCAATGTGTGTGTATCGTGTCACATTGATAAAACACCTCGCACATGGGAGCGACCTTCGGATCACACACCTGTTGTAACGGTGTTTGATTTGCAAGTTTAGTCCTCCGGCCTGATGCGGCGAAGCACTTATCTCCGGCTGTCACAAGTGGCGATTCCGCAGTGTTAATCGCCGTTTTCAGGGTTATTAATAATGCCTGGTGGAGGATTTGCCGCGAGCCCCGGTTTGTCACCCCATTTTGCGTAAAACCACTTCAGCGCAAATGGCGGCAGGAGGGTGGTTACTGCAATTACAATCAGCATGGCGGCATACAATTCGGCATTGAGGATGCTGTTCGCGAGGCCGACCTGGGCAAAGATCAGCCCGACTTCACCGCGCGGAATCATGGCCAGGCCAATGGCGGTTTGCCGCAGGCGGTTTTCGTGGATCATATAGCCTGCCAGCCACTTGCCGAGGATGGCGATGGCGATGAGCGTCAATGACAAAATCCAGACATAGGCTGATGTCCAGTTGATGGCGTTAAGGTCGAGAGACACGCCGACCATCACAAAAAACACCGGTGTGAACAGGTGAATCAACGGTCGCATCTGGTGTTCGAGGCGGTGGGTGAGTTCCGGGTTGGCATCCATGATGCTGTGCGCCTTGTGCATGCCCGGCAAGTGCATCAGGCGCGCCAGGGAGATACGGAAGTTTTGTCCCATGGCGAGGCCGGCGGCGAAGCCGCCCATGATGGCCGGTGCGCCCACGACATGCGCCAGATAGCTGAACAGCATGATGAGGCTGACCATCATAGTGACCAGCAGCCCTGGTGATTCACTCTTTTTGTCGAAACGGTCGATCACCCAGCCCACCAGTTTGGCCACTATCGGGCCCAGCACCATGAATAACACGATGAACAGACTTACCTGGCCAATCGAGGCGAGCGTGACTTCGCCATTGACCGCGAAATCATACAGAAACGCCAGCGCAATCACGCCCATGATGTCGTCCAGCACCGCCGCGCCGATCACGATCTGCGCCTCGTCGGAGTGGCGTCGCTTGAGGTCGCTGAGTACCCGCACGGTGATACCGATGCTGGTGGCGGTGAGCGTGCCACCGATAAACAGGCTGACGAGCAGGGATAGATCGAACACATAGAAGCTGACGCCAAATCCAGCGATGAGCGGCAGCAGAAACCCAGCGCTGGCAACAATCACGGGTTTTGCGCCAGCTTTGGCAAGACGAAATACATCGGTATCCATGCCGACTTCGAACAGCAGCAGGATAACGCCGATTTCAGCAAGGATTTTCAGTGTGTCATCCGGGGCGAGCCACCCCAGTAACGACGGGCCGAAGATCACCCCGGCGGCCAGCTCGCCAATGACTGAGGGTATGCCAAACCGGTTCGCCAGTTCGGCCAGCAGACGTGCCGCCAGCAAGGTGATGGCCAGCAGCAAAAAGAAAGTGTGAAAGTCCATGATGTTGCGGAATTCCTTGGTGAATCAGGCGGCAGGCGACCGAAAAGTACGTACCAGCAATTTGCGCGCCTCTTCGAGCCAGAGTACCGATGAGGAAACCGCTACTGCGATACCCCAGTCCATCATGGAGAGCGCAGTGGTGTGAAAAATGGCTTGTGCGGGTGGCCAATGAACAGCTAACCCCTGCATGATGAGCACGCCAGCCAGGGCCAGCCATAGTTTACCATTGCTGAAAAAGTTTTGCGTGAATGCCGAGCCGCGTTCGGCGCGCGCGTTGAATACGTTGAAAAACTGGAATAGCACAAAGGTGGTGAAGGCGAGAGTGATGGCGTGTGCCTGTCCCTGCCCTGGGCCAACATCTCCTGCGTCCCCTGCTTCATTCTGGCTCAGGCCGTAATACAGCACCCCTAACGTCCCTACTGTCATAGTGGCGCCGTAGGCCAGCAGTTTGCCGAGGCGCCGCAGGGTGAGGATGTGCGCCTTGGGGTCGCGTGGCGGTTCTTCCATGAGTCCGGGCCGAGGCGGGTCAACGCCGAGCGCGAGGGCGGGCGGGCCGTCCATAATGATGTTGATCCACAGGATCTGGATCGGGGTGAAGGGGATGGGCAGGCCGAGAAATGGGGCGCTGAGCACGGTGAGCAACGCCCCCATGTTGGTGGCCAGTTGAAAGCGCACGAATTTTACGATGTTGTCGTAAATGGCCCGCCCTTCACGCACGGTATGTACGATGGTGGCAAAGTTGTCGTCGGTGAGAATCAGGCTGGCGGCTTCTTTGCTGACCTCGGTGCCGCTGCCCATAGCGATGCCGATGTCGGCGCTTTTCAGGGCGGGGGCATCGTTGACGCCATCGCCGGTCATGGCAACGACTTGACCGTCTTGCTGTAAGGCGCGCACGATTTTAACTTTTTGTTCGGGGCTGGTGCGGGCAAAAATAGCGATGTGCGGAATGCGCGCGGCCAGTGTTTGGGCATCCATGTGTTCCAGTTCACTGCCAGTGATGATGTCGCCGTGTAATCCCAGTTCCTGGCCGATGGCAGCGGCAGTGATTTTTTGATCACCCGTAATCATCTTCACCGCGATGCCGGCTTTTTTGCATAGCGCAATGGCGTCGCGTGCCTCAGGGCGAGGAGGATCCATGAGGCCGATCAGGCCGACGAAGGTAAGGCTTTGCAGCATGTCAAAGAGATTGCTCGCCGGGTCGAAATCGTGGGCGGGCAGAGTGCGTGAGGCGATGGCCAGCACCCGTAGTCCGCGCTTGGCGAGATTTTCATTTTGCTGGTGCTGGTGCAGGTGTTGGGCGTTATCCAGCGGTGCTGTGCCGCCTGATCCTGCAATGCCGCCCGGCAATGCAATAGTAGTGCATTGCTGCAAGAGTACATCGGGCGCGCCTTTGACAAAGATGTGTACCTGGTCGCCGTCATGGTGAAAGGTCGCCATGAATTTGTGGGTGGCGTCGAAGGGGATTTCTGCAATGCGCGGCCAGTGCTTTTTCATCTCTGTGCGGTCGATGCCACTTTTGGTGGCCAGTACCAGCAGCGCGCCTTCGGTGGGGTCGCCGATTAACTGGCCGTCTTGTACCTGGCTGTCATTGCACAGTGCTGCGGGCAGCAGCAACGGCGCAAAATCGGGCAGGGACGCGCCATCATCGGCAAGAATGTTACCGTTAGTGTGATAGCCTTCGCCGTTGACGCTAAACTGCCGCCCCTGGTAAAAGAAGGCACGCGCCGTCATCTGGTTAAGCGTTAGCGTGCCGGTTTTGTCAGTGCAGATCACGGCGGTGCAACCCAGAGTTTCCACGGCGGCGAGGCGTTTTACAATCGCACCGTGTTGTGACATGCGGTACATGCCGATGGCGAGCGTCACTGTCACCACCGCCGGCAAGCCTTCAGGAATGGCCGCGACTGCGAGAGCGATGGCGGTGAGAATGATGTCTGCCAGATTCTCGCCGCGCAGCAGGCCCAGGATCAAAACAATCATTACGGCCATAAGGGCAATCATCGCTAGACGCTTACCCAATTGACTTAACTGGGCTTGCAGCGGAGTTGGCGCTTCCAGGGTAGTTTCCAGCAGGCTTGCCAGGCGCCCCATCTCGGTGTTCATGCCAGTGGCGGTAATCAGCAGTTCAGCACGGCCGCGCGTTATTACCGAATTCATGAAAGCCATGTTGAAGCGCTCTGCCAGTGGCACGTCCGCGCTGCTTAAGGGGGCTGTGTGTTTGCTGACGGGATGGGACTCCCCGGTCAATGCCGATTCGTCGATTTCCACGCTATGCGCAATGATCAGGCGGCCATCGGCAGGCACGCGATTGCCTGCTTCAAGCAGCACCATGTCGCCGGGCACCAGCGCATCGGCCGCAATCTCGATAATGTGCCCGTCGCGCCGAACCCGTGCCGTGAGCGCCAGCATTTTTTTGAGCGCCGCCAGACTGCGTTCGGCGCGGTATTCCTGATAAAAACCCAGCACGCTGTTGAACAGCACCACCATTAAAATTATTATCGCATCCGTGATATCGCCAATCGCTCCTGCCAGCAGCGCAGCGCCGATCAGAATCAGGATCAATACACTTTTGAATTGTTCCAGAAACAGTAACCAGGGCGAGCGTGGCGGCGGTTCGGCCAGACGATTCGCCCCATGAGCCGCCAATCGCTGCTCCACGTCAGCGGCACTTAACCCCCGGGCAGGATCAACACCGCTGGCTTCTGTGGCTTGATCAATAGTAAGTGCATGCCAAGCGCGGGTTTTTGTGGGCATATTCATTGAAGATCACTCGCTATTACAGCCTTGCTTGCGTCAGGCGCGAAACCGCGTCAACGCTTCACCGGAATCAAGCACTGCGCGGACGTGGGTGGCGGCATCTGACAGTGTAGCAAATCGTCCACGGTTCCACAGAATGGCGGCAGCGGCATACACGAGGCTATCATAGGTTAATCCCCCTGGTGTGCTTTGCGGTGAAGCAGATCCGGCACCTTGTAACGCCGCAAGCCCAGCATTGGCGGCGGTATAGGCCAGCTCCTTGAGAGCGTCTGGTGTCGAGAGTTTGATTTTTTGTGCAAGCTCGGCAGGGACGGGTACGGTACGTTGGTCTGTGCTGATGCCCACAGCGCCCGGCTCCAGCGTTACCGAGAATTCCGTGTCATCGCTATGGTATCCCGAACATAACGTGGGACTGCGCAATGCCGGGGTGATGCCACCCTCGATGCCGCGTATCACCATCGCCGACGCATAACCAGCGTGACGCGCCAGCGTGGCGAGGAGGGGTTGATAGGCTTTGTGTACGTAGCCAATCACCAGGTGCGTCTGGCCGCACGCGCGCACCGGCCCGGTGATTTTTTCCAGGGTGGACAGGCACGGACGCTTTACCATCAGATCGCGCAGGGGCACCAGATGGTGCAGGGTTGGGCAGGAGGCGCTTTGGTCAACATAGGCCCAGCCAATCGCCGGGTCTGCGATGCGCGCGGCCGCCTGAGCGGGGGTTAAATCCACCGGCGCGCCTGCGGCGGTGAGAATTTGCCGGTGCGTTACGCCGTATTTTGGCCCCACAGCGGCCAGACCGTGCGACACGGCGGGTATGCCACAGGCTGCCAGCACCGCCGGTAGAAAAGGTGAGGGCGGCAGGTGACGCTCAAAACCGTTATAGGGATCTGCGATGTCCACCAGTTCGTCCACGTCGGCCACAGCGGCGTACGTTGCGGCACGCAGCGCTTCGAGTATGCCGCGATTTTCGTCATCGGTTTCGCGTTTCATGCGCAGGGCGATCAGGAAAATCGCCGCCTGCACCGGGTCAACACGGTCTTCCAGAATCAGCCGCATGCCATCACGCGCCTCTTCCAGACTCAGGTCTTTGCTGAGTTCGGGGCCGGTGGCGATGCGTCCGATGTAGGCCTTCATTGCGTTGGGAGATGCATGTGACATAAGCAGGGCTTCATAATGTGAGTGTAGCTGAATTTTACTCCGAATCAGGGGCGCGAGCATGCTTAATTGGGCTCTATGTGATTCGTAGTGGGTAACCCTTTGATAAGCGCAGGGTGAACGGATTTACTTCTTCTGCCTGAGGTTGAAAGTTGATTGCCCACTGTATTCAGAGTCCTTGAGCTGAGGCAATTTTCAATTCAAGGTGGCCGTCATCGTCGCTGTGTTGTTCTAGTTTGACGGGTAGGTAATGCCGGTCTATGGCGCACCATACGGTAGTATTGCGTTCGTCGCCAATACGGCGAATTTTTAATGTGCGTAGAGTTCCGATCGCGGTGACAAGAGTTTCTTCTCCAAGAATTGCAAAGCGATAGATCTTGCTCTTGTCGCTTTCTGCAATGATGTATTCGAGATGTTTCATGCCTTTTTTTAAATCATGCATGAGCAGAATTTGATAGCTCAACTTGTCTTGTGTATTGGGTGCTAAGGGGATCTGCGATGAATTGCCATTGCTGGTGTTGGTGGCGACACGGTTTTCCCAATCAAATACTTGTCGGGTGATGCGTTCTTTTCTGCCACCATGGCGCTGTGTAAGAAAGCTCAGGGGACGGATACCGTCATTCTGGTAAATCCAGCGGCTGCGTTCTATGATTTCATCTTTTAGAAAGCGTGCTAATAGTCCAGTGGCATGTGCGACAGATTGGTAGGTGAATTCGCCGTTCGGGGTGGGGCTGAGTGTGCGGATGGTTTCGCCCACGGTGATGCCGCTGCGGCTTAAGGTGTAGTGTGCTGTGAAAGCAGGTACGGTTCCGGCAACCAGCGCGGAATGAAAGAGCAGCCCAGCCAACAGCAGAATCCACCGCACACGGATGTGCAAGTGCTGCGAGAGGCAGGTCGAAAAAATGCTCCTGCATTTTCGACACTTCCGCCATCCATGGCGGTCGGATGCCGGAAGCGGCCACCGCGCACGGATGTGGCGGTTCTTGCGCATCCATGCGCTCACCGCACTTGGGCATCCTGCCCGGCGGAAGTGCTGCGTGAGGCGGTCACTGTGGTGCAGAAGGTTCATACTGATAATTTACAGGCGTAATTAATAATAGTCCATCCAGCATTACTTTGCCTTGTGTGAACCGCAGGCGACCCTCTGCAAACCAGCGAATCGCCAATGGATAGATGCAATGTTCGGCGTTTAACACGCGTTGTGCAAGTGTTTTGATGGTGTCATTATCTAATATCGGCACGCGGGCCTGAATTATTACCGGGCCACCATCGAGTTCGCGGGTGACGAAATGAACGCTGGCGCCGTGTTCTGTGATTCTCGATTCCAGCGCGCGTTGATGAGTGTTGAGTCCAGTAAGGGCGGGCAATAAAGAGGGGTGAATGTTGAGCATGCGCCCTTCATAGTGAGCGGTAAAGGCTGATCCCAGAATGCGCATAAAACCGGCGAGGACGACAAGTTGGGGGGCGAAATGGTCGATGGCGTGTTGCAGTGCTGCGTCAAATGCCGCGCGGTCAGGAAATATTTTATGGTCAACAACCTGGGTTGGAATGCCAGCGGCGTGTGCATACTCTAACCCCGGCGCATGGTGATTGTTGCTGATCACGGCGCAGATCCTCACCGGTAACGCCTGTTGTTGGATAGCTTCGATAATGGCCTGCAGATTGCTGCCGTTGCCAGAGATGAGCACTACGATGTGTAATGGCTCACTCATTACATTGAATTTTTCGCGACGTGCATGGATGCGAGTGTCGCCAGAAGGCCGCTCCAGCGCATCCTGCACTTGTCCATCCGTGTACGGCGCAGGATGCTGAAAGCGACTGGCACGGTCATGCGCGGATAATGACGCGCTCGTCGGTGGGGGCGGCAGAGTGAATGGTGCCGATCTGCCAGGCGGTTTCGCCCTGGGTGCGCAGGATGTTAAGGGTGGTGTCGACATCGGCGGCGGCGACGCAGACTACCATGCCGATGCCGCAATTGAAGGTGCGGTACATTTCCTGTGTTTCTACACTGCCGTGGTGTTGCAGCCAGTCAAAAATGGCGGGGCGTTGCCAGGCGTGAGCGTCGATGATGGCCTGGGTGCCGTCGGGCATGACGCGCGGTAGATTTTCCAGCAGGCCGCCACCCGTGATGTGCGCCAGTGCATGCACCTGTACCTGTTCAAATAGCGCCAGCAGGGGTTTGACATAAATGCGGGTGGGTGTCAGCAGGGTTTCGCCCAAGGTACGGGCATGCCCCTGACCATCAAAGGCTTGCGCCAAATCAGCGCCGCTGACGGCGAGAATCTTACGGATCAGTGAATAGCCGTTGGAATGCGGGCCGCTGGATGCAATGCCGATCAAGGCATCATTGACGGTAACTTTGCTGCCGTCAATGATGCGCGCTTTTTCCACCACGCCGACGCTAAAACCTGCCAGGTCATAGTCGTTGGCAGCATACATGCCGGGCATTTCTGCCGTTTCGCCGCCCACCAGTGCCGCACCAGCCATGATGCAGCCATCACCAATGCCTTTAATGACATCTGCCGCCTGATCCACGCTCAAGCGCCCTGTGGCATAATAGTCGAGAAAAAACAGCGGCTCCGCGCCTTGCACCACGAGGTCGTTGACGCACATGGCTACCAGATCAATGCCGATGGTGTCGTGCTTGTTCATTTCTATGGCCAATTTTAGTTTGGTGCCCACACCGTCGGTGGTGGATACCAGAATCGGCTGGCGGTAGCGGTCCAGCGGTAGTTCAAACAGCGCGCCAAATCCGCCCAAACCTCCCAGCACACCCGGGCGGCGGGTGCGTGCCGCGATGGGTTTAATGCGTTGCACCAAGCTGTTACCGGCATCAATATCCACGCCGGCATCACGGTAGCTTAAATTGAGTTTGGAGGGGGTATTTTCGCCTTTATAGGTCATGGTATCTGTCATGGTAGAGGTTATGGAGTGGGTCGCATTTACAGGCAAAGTGGGTGTATGATGGCACCATTATACTATA
>JANOOA010000295.1:0-1932 GCA_031421115.1 Gammaproteobacteria bacterium
ATCATAAATTTCGCCATTAAACACTGTTTCATCTGCATGCGTCAGATTAGCTGTGAGTGGTTTCACAAGGCTGGGGCGAACGCGGTGATTGGCGCGCTGCTGTAAATAATCCATTTCATGGGGAAGTGCCAGGGTGTAAAAAGCAATGCCGGCATCACTGCCGCTGGATTCAAGCGTCGTGGCACAAGAGATTTTTACACCGTCCAATTGCATGCGTGCTTCCAATTTTCCGGCTTTCAGGAGTAATTCATGGCCCTCTTTTGGTGTGAGTTCATCAATAATAATGTACCCCCGTATGCCGTCGTATTTAACCTCAAGAATGGCGCTGCTGTAGTGTTTTGCTGCGTCTGAGCCGATGTCTGAGCCTGAGTTGGCGCCGACTACGCTGATATTGAGCATCGCTCGGCGTTTATGGATTTTTTTTAAAATCCCGATGATTTGCGCAGGGTTTGTGATTTTGTCCATGGAGGACAATCTAAGTCGTCAAACATGAATAACTTGACCATTGTCCATCTTGCATGCAAGCGGCCAATTGTTCAAGTTATTCATGTTTGACTCCTACCAGATTTATGCTTGACCAAGGGAGTGTGAATCAGCTTTTGTTTGACCTTGTCCGGTAAGGGTATAGCAGGTCAGATACACGGGCTCTGAGCCACGCAAAATACTTAGCGCAGTCTGCACGGATAAGCGTCGGGTCGCAATGATGTTGCCGTTGAGTTGGTTTTGCTGCAGGCACTGCGCGCCGAGTGTATTGAGTTGCTGCCATAATGTACCAAGTTGATGGCGGCCTTGGGGGTCGTGATCATGAATGCAGGTTAGCATGCCTGCATGATTGGCGGAATAATTATTTTTGCGTAAATACGCATCACGCTGCTGGCTGGTTTTCTCAAGATCGGCCGTGGGTTGCTGTTTATTGGCAAGCGCACATTCAATAGCCGATGCACTTTTGCCCAGCAGCGCGGTTTGTTCTTGCCGGAGTACGTCGAGCAAGGCGGAGGCCATTACAATCTCTTGCCGCAAGAGCATGGTAAGGGGATGCGGATATGACGTCACACTCATGTGTACCTTTTTATTGAGAACCCTTTCAGGTTATGCGGCGTGATGATAAAGCATGCTTTCAAAACGCAATAACTTATCTGCTACGCGCGCGGGGTCAATGACAAAGCGACCATCAGCCAAGGCTTTTTTGACACCTTCAGTACGTTGCATGTCCATTACCGGTAATGCCGACAGTGTGTTTTGCAGCTTACGCAGGTAGGCGGCGGTATCCGTGAGACTAACGGTGTCCGCGACAGGCCGTGCGGCGTCTTGCCGGGGGATATTAGCTGACTTGGCAACGGATGACGCGGTGCTGTTATCCATGGCGCGGATATTCGAAACGGGTTTACCAGAAATTTCAATGGGCATGGTGATACCTCTATGAATACGATTATAAAAGTTAGCGGCAAATGGCTCAATAACTTTAAACCTAAAAATGTATGTTGGCAATGGCTCGTGGCGATTAAAGTTGTGTATCTACATGATAATTTTAACAATCCCTGCAGAGGTTACAACGCCTTCAATAATCCGCTGCGATGATAAATTACGCACCTGAATGACCGCGCCTTCCGCGCCGTCCGCCAGTGCTTTACCGGAGGCGCGTATTTGCATCCCCTGGGTTTCTGCCAGCAGGATCACCTGTTCGCCGCGTCGTATCAATGGGGCGGTGGCAATTATGTCCGGGCTAAAAACGGCGCCCGTGCCCAGTGGGCGCTTCAGGACTTTGCTGAGTACCTGTACTGGACTGCTGAAGTATCCTGTTGGCAGGTTGGCAACATCCATCTCAATCATTTGAAAATCGCCAGGGCTGATGCGGCTACCGGATAGTAGGGGATGGCTGGCAGTGATTACGTGCGTAAAAATTTTGACGCGCATCGGGACGTAAAGAGACCA
>JANOOA010000296.1:0-11252 GCA_031421115.1 Gammaproteobacteria bacterium
GTGAGCGGCCTGTTCATGAAAAACTGGGAAGAAAAAGATCCCGACGGCCACTGCTCTGCGGCTGAAGATGCGCGGGATGCGCTGGATGTGTGTGACCGTTTAGGCATTGCGCTGGATGCCGTCAATTTCTCAGCCGATTATTGGAACCGGGTATTTCGTTATTTTCTCGATGAATACCGCTGTGGCCGCACCCCCAATCCCGACATATTGTGCAACAAAGAAATAAAATTCAAAGCGTTTCTGGATTACGCACTTAACCAGGGGGCTGACAGTATCGCTACCGGCCATTACGCACGCATCACTCACACGAACGGCCGCTATCGGCTGCTGAAAGCACGCGACGCCAACAAGGACCAAACCTATTTCCTTTATACCCTGGGGCAGACACAACTGGCGAAAACTATTTTTCCTGTAGGAGATATTATCAAGCCCGAAATACGCCGCCTCGCCACCGCAGCAGGCTTTGGCAATCACGCCAAAAAAGACAGTACGGGGATATGCTTTATTGGTGAGCGCCACTTCAAGAGTTTTTTGAGCCGCTACCTGCCCGCGCAACCCGGCGAAATGCATACTCCCGAAGGAGAATGTGTCGGCACCCACGATGGGCTGATGTACTATACGCTGGGGCAGCGCCAGGGACTGGGTATTGGTGGACGCGCAGACAAGCCTAATGCACCGTGGTATGTCGTCGGCAAAGACCTCGCCAACAACATTTTGCTCGTTGCACAAGGGCAGCACCATCCTTTGCTCTACAGCAGTTCTTTAGTCGCCAGTACGCTGCATTGGACAACTGACGAGCCCCCTGCCCTGCCGATGCATTGTCATGCCAAAATCCGTTATCGCCAGGCCGACCAAGCCTGCCTGGTTACCGCATTGGAAAATAGCGCCGTGCAGGGAGACAGGATACCAGGAGCGGCCACTTGCCAGGTTCATTTCGAGCAGCCGCAGTGGGCGGTCACGCCCGGTCAGTCCGTAGTATTTTATACAGGTGAAGAGTGTCTGGGCGGGGCTATCATCGAATCCACAGAAAACACGCACCTCAGCAGCGCGACAATGCGCGCTCGTGCTCCATACCCATCAAATACAGTATCCGCATTATGACCCATACCGTTGAAGACAGAACCCTTGCTTTAGCCGGCGTTTTTCAGGCGGTGCAACTGGTCAAACAGATTGCACATCAGGGCAGCGCGCCTACCGATAATTTTGAAGCAAGCCTTGGCAGCATTTTCAATACTCAACCCGCCACCACCGCCGCCGTGTATGGGGGCGTGCGCAACGTGATGGACGGGATTAAATTGTTGCGTGTTCATATGGGCGGCACGGATCAAGTGCGTGATCTTGAAGTTACCCGCTATGTTGTAGCCATACTTTATCTAGAACGCCAACTGGCGAAGCGACCACCCATGCTACAACAAATCGCTGATGGCATAGAAAAAGCCCGCGCACAGGCCGAGCATTTTGCCGCTCCCGGCATCCTGCCTCCCGCGACACTTGCACATCCCGGTGCGGCGTCAAAAACTCATTCCAATGTCATTGCCAGCCTGGCAGGCTTGTACAGCGACACCATCAGCACGCTCACACCACGCATTATTGTGAGTGGTGAACAGGGATATTTATCAAATAGCGAAAATGCCAACAAGGTACGTACGTTGCTGCTGGCAGCAATACGTTCGGCGGTGCTCTGGCGTCAATGCGGAGGGGGGCGATTACAATTGATTTTCGGCCGCAACAAGATGATCCGTGAAGCGGAACATCTGCTGAAAATGGATTAATCAGCAACTCTTTAACAATCCCCGAGCCTGCTCAAACACGGCTTTAAACATCGGTTCTGTCAGGCGCCGCGTTTGGGTGTTGTAACGGCTGCAATGGTAGGAGTCGAGCAACCAATATCCGGCGGGCAGCGCATGCTGATGCCCATGACCAAAGGGGTAGGCGCTGAGCTTCAAACCTTGGGTGCGCAGCACCGCCGTATGCGCGATAGTGCCTAGCGCCAAAATAACTGTGCCTTGTTTCAGGCCTGCAATTTCGTTTTTGAGGTAGTGGTTGCAGGTGGTAATTTCCACTGGCAAAGGTTTGTTTTGGGGGGGCAGGCATTTCACAGCGTTGGTGATGCGGCACTGTTTTAATTGCAGGCCGTCGGCGCGTGAAACGGCATCTGGCTGGTTACTAAAACCCATTTCAAATAGTGTCTTATACAATAATATTCCCGCAAAATCCCCGGTAAAGGGTCGGCCACTGGCATTCGCGCCATGCATGCCGGGCGCCAGGCCGACAATCAGCAGATCGGGATCATCCACACCAAAGGCTTCGACGGGGCGCGCGTGGTAGCCAGGGTGATCGGCGCGCACGCCATCCAAAAAATCAGCCAGACGCGGACAGCGTCGGCAGTCTATATCAAAGGTGGCGCGGGTCATGGGGGCTACCGTGCTATGTCATTTCGAATGTTGAGGGAAATCTTAATCCCAAATAATCCATTAGAAAATCCTACATTCCTCCTCCTTTGAAAAAGGGGGGAATGCTCCGTTACACCCAGGCTTATGTCGTGGGACAACCTGGGTTAAAAATTGCAATACAGCGGATAATGTTTTGGGCGCGTCAGCAGGCCGCTCGCACGGCTTTTCTTGCGGCTTCGTCGAGGCTGTCTGCGGTGATGATGCTCAAGCCGCTGTTGCGCAGCAGCTCTTTGCCTTGAGCTGCATTAGTGCCTTCCAGCCGTACTATAACGGGAATCGTAACGCCGACTTCGCGCACGGCGCTGATGATGCCTTCGGCAATTAAATCACAGCGCACAATGCCACCGAAGATGTTTACCAGCACCGCTTTTACTTTTTGGTCAGACAATATTAATTTGAATGCTTCAGCGACTTTAGTGGCCGTGGTGCCACCACCCACATCCAGAAAGTTGGCGGGTTCACCGCCGTGCAGCTTGATTAAATCCATGGTCGCCATCGCCAAGCCTGCGCCATTCACCATACAGGCAATGTTACCATCAAGTGTGATGTAGTTTAGCCCGAATTGACGTGCGGTAGTTTCTTTGACGTCTTCTTGCGAAGTGTCACGCAACGCTTCAAATGCTGGGTGACGATACAGCGCGCTTTCGTCAAGCGTGAGCTTGGCATCAATCGCCAGCAGATCACCTTGCGCGGTTACTACCAGCGGATTAATCTCCAGCAGGCTGGCGTCTTTTTCAGTAAACAGGCGATACAGGTTGAGCATGATCTGGGTAAGGCTATTGACTTGCGCAGCAGTCAGATCCAACGCGAAACCCATCTGGCGACACTGATAAGCTTGCAGACCCACTATCGGGTCAACCACTACCGTCAGTAATTGTTCGGGATGATGTGCCGCGACTTCTTCAATATCCATGCCACCGGCGCTCGACGCCATCATGACAATGCGTTCACGGGCGCGGTCAATCACCGCACCCAGATATAATTCACGGGCGATGGTGCATAGAGGTTCGATCAATACTGTGTTTACTGGTAAGCCTGCCGGGCCAGTCTGCGGCGTGATCAGGTGCATACCTAACAGGCGGCTTGCCACATCTTCCAGTTCTGTTGGGCCATAGGCACGCAAGATGCCACCTGCCTTGCCGCGCCCGCCCGCATGCACCTGGGATTTCACCACCCAACCCACTGCAACGCCTAGCGTCTGCGCCGCCGCCCGAGCCTCATGCGCCGAGCGCACCGCCACGCCATTCGGAATGGGAATGCCATAATTGGCAAAGAGTTGCTTGGTCTGGTATTCATGAAGATTCATGATATGCGCCTGTTGAGCCTGAAGAACCTAACGATAGCAAACCATGCCGCGCTCGGGAAGATGAAGGTTACACAAGATACCACTCAATCATCCATGATCGCACACCATAAATCATGGCCACATTCTTGCAAAACCATGAAAAGCCGCCCAAATCCAGCCACTTGCAAATTCCTACGGCATGGCATGGGTTACTGCAAAACATTGCTCAGTTTAGCAAACTGTTCCAGACTTAGCGTTTCAGCACGCGCAGAGGGATCAATCTCCTGCGCACGAATCTGCTCTTCACTTAATAAGCCTTTCAAGGTGTTACGCAAGGTTTTGCGCCGTTGCGAAAATGCCTGTTTGACGATGGCAGCAAAACGGGTCGTGCTGGCCACCTGCACGCGCGGCTCAGTATGTGGCACCAAACGCACTACCATCGACTCTACTTTTGGTGCGGGTGAGAACGCCTCCGGGCCAACTAAAAACAAGGGATCAACATAGCAGTAATACTGAACCATGACGCTGAGTCGTCCATAGTCAGGATCGCCCGGCGTGGCGGCCATGCGCTGTACGACTTCTTTTTGCAGCATGAAATGCATGTCTTGCACGCAACGCACTTTTTCCAGCACATGAAACAACAACGGGGTTGAAATGTTGTAAGGTAAATTGCCCACCAGGCGTAGCGGCCGCCCGTCTGTAGCAAGTGACGCAAAATCAAAACGCAGCACATCGGCGCTGTGAACGCGCAACTCACCTAATCCCTCACACGCTCTTTCCAGCAAGGGTATCAAATCACGATCAAGCTCAATCACATCAAGAGCGCCAGCTTCTTTCAGCAGATATTGGGTGAGCGCGCCCTTGCCCGGGCCAATCTCAACAATATGCTGGTCCGGCTCAGGACCTACCAGCGAAACAATATGCTGGATGACGCCCACGTCATGCAAAAAATTCTGGCCGAAGCGTTTACGTGCGGTATGTGACATAGGGAAAAAACATCAGGCGGGGCAACAAAACACGGCAAACCTAACTCACCACGATGGTGAATTAGAACCAGTAACTTAACCCACGGAGAACACGGTGATTTTCTCTGTGATCTCCGTGTACTCTGTGGTTATATTTTTTATGCTAACAACGGTTTGAGCGATTAAGCTTCGATCTGTTGAATGCCGTCCAGAAACCAGGTCGGCTGTGCGCTGCGTGTGGGGCGTGTGAAGTGCCATACTTCGCGCACCGATGTCACTAGCTTTGTATCGTTGACATCATCATCATTAATACTGTCAGCATCAATTTCACGCATCAGCACATCAAACAGTACAGTAGCTTCAGTGTTGGCACCGGCTTCACGTACTTCAAGCAACTCGCACTCTACTTTTAGCACTTCGGTGCGATTCTCACCGCTACGCGCACGAATCTGATCTTGCAGCTCGCCAAATACTTTGTCGGTGGTGAACTGGCGCAGGTCGGCCAGATCGGCTTCGTCCCAAGCGTGTTGTAAACGGTGATACGCAACGGTGGCACCTTCTACAAAACCGGCACTGTCAAACCCCTTGGGGATAACGCCCGGCGTGGGACGAAACGCCTCACCGCTTGATACTGCGCTGGACTCACTGGGCGCACCTGACGTTTTGTTCTTGAAAAGTAAATCTGTCTCAAACCCGGCGCTGCTACGTTGCTGGTGCGAGGCCAGCTCAGTGGTGTTGTCAACCATATCGGTGGGAGCATAGTTGGCTGTCGCAGGCTGTGCCTGAGAGAATGCCGCCGCACGCTTTCTCGAAGCAAATATTTTATACAACACAAAGGCGATCAAGCCGAAAATCAGTATGTCCATGAAGTTGATGTTTTCAAACGCGCCGCCAAAGAATAATGCGCCGAGCATGCCTCCCAACGCCAGTCCGCCCAACATGCCCATCATGCCGCCCCGACCTGCCATTGCAGTGCGCTGACCCGCATTTTGCGTTTGCGCGGCGGATTGCTGCGTGCCGGAAGAATTAGAATTGGCAGGCGCGGCCTGCTGACGGTTTTGTGCAGGTTGATTAAAGCTGTTTTTGCCGCCGAACGATTTGCCGCCACCCATGCGCTTGGCTTCAGCAACATCCATGACGCCCACGGACAAAACAAGGGCGGCAACAAATGCCAATGCTGAGCTGATGAAAATATTTGCGTGTGACTTTTTCATTATCGTATCTCCTGATCAATCAAGCCTAATAAAGATTAACTATCCGCTGGCAAGGACGCTGGACGCCCCAGCAAGCGGTTCAGCGCGGCAACGCCAAACAGATGAAAACCGCGCAATGCTTCGGGGGGATGGCCTGCGACACAAACCAATGGTTTGCCTTGTGCAACGCCCATGATGAGCGGGCGACCAGAACGCATCGGCACACCATCCACTAGCAGTTCGCCCAGCACCTTCACCAGATCAGATATAAAATCGCGACCACCCACCGCCGTACCGCCCGAAATCACCAGCATGTCAGCGTCTTGCAAGGCTTTACGTGCGGCGACAACAAAACCATCAAAATCATCTTTCATGATACCATAAAACACCGGAGTGGCGCCGGCCTGGGTAATTGCCGCCGCCAGCATGACAGAATTGCTGTCGCGGATCGCACCGGGGCGCATCGGGGCAGTGTAGGGAATGACCTCATCGCCTGATGCAAACACTGCCACTGTGGGGGCACGCACCACTTCCACACCATCAATACCCAGGCTGGCGATCGTCCCCACCGCCAGCGGATCAAGCACTGCACCGGCACTGAGTACCGTCGCGCCCTTTTTGATGTCGCAACCCTGTTCTTCAATGAAAAAACGCGGCGGGAAAGGACGCGTGACGGAAAAGCCGTTGCCTTGCTGCTTGGCCTCCCACAGGCGCACCACGGCCAGCGCGCCGTCACCGGTGGTGATGCTACCGGTGGAAACGCGCCAGCCCTGGCCGCGCGCCACCGGCGGGCATTGGCTATCGCCGGGCTTGACTTCACCCACCACCGTGAATGACACGGGGTTGGCTTCAGAGGCTTCGGCGGTGTCGGCGGCGTTGACGAGAAAGCCTTCGACAATCACGCGCGGATAAGGTGGCGAGTCCAACGGTGCCACTACATCGCAATATAAAGTACGACCCAGCGCCTGAGGTAACGCACAACGCTCGGCACCTGCGGCACGAAACGGCAGTGCGTCAATAAACTTTTGCTGTGCTTCAACTAACGGTGATGCGTTGACCATAAGAGTCCTTTTTACATTGCATTACTATTGTGTTTTCTGCGGCAAATCGCCATCTTCATGGCCAGGAATTTAACGAATAATGCCGCGCGTGGTATTTCTCAGAAACTCCAGCCAACGCGTCACTTCCGGGCAACCCTGCTCTAACTCCCGAAGTTTTTCCAATGCCTGTTCAACCGTACAATTCGAACGATAAAGAATTTTATAGGCACGACGTAATTGACTAATGGTGTCCGAGCTAAAACCGTGACGCTTCAAACCTTCTGTATTCAAACCATGTGGCTTCGCCATATGACCTGATACCATCAAATAAGGTGGCACATCTTTGGAAATTACACTGGCCATCGCTGTAAATGCATAAGCGCCTACAATGCAAAACTGATGCACCAGCGTAAAACCACCCAAAATCACATAATCCTGAACAGTCACATGGCCGGCAAGTGAAGCATTATTAGCAAACACGATGCCGTCACCAATAATACAGTCATGCGCGATATGCACATAAGCCATGATCCAGTTATTATTGCCTATACGCGTAATGCCGCCACCTTGTGCGGTGCCGCGATTAATGGTGCAGCCTTCGCGTATTACGTTGCTGTCACCTATTTCAAGAAGAGTCTTTTCACCCGCATATTTCTTATCTTGAGGCGCCGCGCCGATGGAAGAAAATTGGTAAATTTTATTATCACGGCCAATACGCGTGGAGCCACTGATAACCACATGGGGAGCGATCCAGGTATTTTCACCCACGGCCACATCTGCGCCAATAATGGAATACGCGCCTACGCTCACGCCTGTGGCTAGCCGCGCGCCCGGATCAATAATTGCGGTGGGATGAATCAAGACCCCGGCTTCCTTGCTGCACACATTAATTCCGCACTAGCCACCACTTCACCGTCCACTTTCGCAACCGCATGAAATTTCCACACGCTATGAATGGCGCGAATCACTTCTACTTCAAGCTTTAATTGATCACCCGGCATCACTGGCTGTTTGAAACGTGCCTTATCAATACCCACAAAATAATAGAGCGTGCCATCTGAAGGTTTGGTGTCGGTAGTGCGAAAGGCGAGAATGCCCGAAGCCTGTGCCAGCGCTTCCAATATCAACACCCCGGGCATGATGGGATGCTGAGGGAAATGTCCCTGAAAGAATGGCTCATTAAAGGTGACATTTTTCAAACCCACTAATGATTTACCCGCCTCATAACTGAGGACACGGTCAATCAGCAGGAAGGGATAACGGTGCGGGAGATATTTAAGCACCTCATGAATATCAAAAGATTCCAAGATTGTATCCTTCTCTGTAGTTTTACCTGGGACATCGCCGCATTTCGGGTGGATCGTGTGGCCGTTATTTCCCCGGCTTCGCCATTATCTCTTCGACTTTGGCCATTATTTCTTCGGCTTTGCCGATGTGTCCTTGGCTTTTTCGCGTAAACGCTGCATGGCCTTTTCGGTTAAATCGATTTTGGGACTGGCATAGGCTACGCCGTCAAAGAAAATGAGGTCATAATTTTCTTCTTTACCGAGAGCCTGGATAATTTCACGGACGATTTGCTGGAGCTTGGCTAGTTCATCATTGCGCCGCAGGGTTAAGTCTTCACGAAAAGAATCCTGTTCACGGCTGATTTCACGTTTACGTACAAGAATATCACGCTCCATTTTGCTACGCTCAGCCTCCGTTAGCGTGGCGCCATCTTTGGAAAGTTTATCTTCTAACTGTTTTAGCTCTTTCATATCTGCCTGCATCTTGTTACGACGCGGGCTAAATTCCTGCTCCATCTTGGTGCTGGCGCTTTCTGCCTGGGGAGATTTTTCCAATAACTCAGAAGCACTGATATAACCCAACTTTGCTTCGGCCACAGCGGTGATGGTATACAAAGGCATAACCAAAGCAAGACAGGTGCTAATAAATATAATCTTTTTCAAGGCTCACACTCCACAACTATTTTAGAAAAATGTACCCAATGAGAACTGGAAGAGTTGTGTAGAATCACCCTCTTTTTTATTAAGTGGCTTCGACAGGTTAAACGTCAGGGGTCCCAAAGGAGACAGCCAGATCGCCGAAACACCCGTTGAGTAACGCAGGTCTTGTGTATTTACCTGCTCTAAACCGGGGTAAACGCTACCAACATCAAAAAAAGCACTCATCCGAAATGATTTGCTATCTTCCAGAAAGGGCGCGGGGAAAATCACTTCCACATTACCCACTAATTTTACGGTACCACCCACCGCCCGACCGTTTTCTCTTGCCCCCAGGCTATTTGCCTGATAACCCCGTACAGAGTACGCTCCACCCGCATAATACCGTTCAAAAAACGGTAACTCAGTAGTCTTGCCATAACTATCGCCATAGGCGATTTCACCATTTAACAACAGAGTGAGATTACGCGTCAATGAATAATAGACTTGCGTACGCGATGAAATTTTGTAAAATTCCAGCCCACTGCCCGGCAATGCAACTTCAGATGACAGGTTCTGCAACATACCCCCGTCAGCAAAGATGGAGCGATTGCGGGTATCGTGCGACCACCCCAACGACAATTTGATTATATCAAAAGTATCCGCATTTGCATTAATGAAGTCAAGATAAGACGTGGGAGTAAAGGCCGTAGTTTTGATAAAAGTATGCTCATAATCAAGACTTAAACGCCCGGTATCGTGTTCAGAAAGCGGGAAACCATAATTAACACCGGCGCCAAAGACGTCAGAAGTAAAGCTACCCACATTCAGACGGGTTGCATCAGTTTGCCTGAAAAATCCACGAAACCCGCGGCTTACTCCATCTTCCGTATAATATGGATTAGTATAGGAAAAACTGTAGACGGTATTGACCCGGCTATTGTTAACTTCAGCGCTGATGCGCTTGCCGCCTCCCAAAAAATTGTCCTGGGTAATGCTGGCGCTGAGCAACAAGCCTTGCACTTGGGAAAAACCTACTGCAGCAGTCAAGGTGCCCAGCGATCGCTCAGTGACACTGACGTTGACATCCACCTGATCAGGCGCGCCGGGTACTGCAGGGGTTTCGATATTCACATCCTGAAAATATCCCAATCTTTGCAAACGAATTCGTGAACGGTTGATTTTGTCGGTGGTCAGCAAGCCACCCTCCATTTGGCGCAGTTCACGTCGTATCACTTCATCGCGTGTTTTGGTATTGCCTTCAACATTAATGCGGCGCACATAAATACGCTTAGCGGGGTCAATGGCAAACGTGACGATGACACGATTATTCTGCTTGTCAATTTCAGGCAAGGGATTAACGTTGGCGAAAGCATACCCTTCAGCACCCAAACGCTCGGCAATTTGCGACGAACTCTCAGTGACGGCCTTGCGCGAAAAAACAGTGCCTGCAGACAATGTAATAAGCTTGCGTAACTCGGCCTCACTCACCACAAGATTACCTGCCAGCTTGATTTCGCTAACGGTAAACTGCTCGCCTTCGGTGACATTTATGGTGATATAAACGCTACTTTTGTCTGGCGAGATAGACACTGGCGTAGAATCAATATTGAAATTGATATAGCCCCGGTCCAGATAATATGAACGCAAGGTTTCCAGATCAGCAGCTAATTTTTGCTTGGAATATTGATCGCTGCTGGTGAAAAATGAAAACAGGGTGGCAGTATTTAGTTCGAAATTCTTTATAAGTTCTTCATCGCTAAATACATGATTTCCTACGACGTTAATATGGGCAATCTTGGCGGACGTGCCTTCCGTTATGTCAATGCCCAGATCAACGCGGTTAAGATCAAGTGGCTTAACCGATACCTTGATTTTGACGCCGTATTTGCCTTGACTGAAATACTGCCGTTGCAACTCGCGCTCGACTTTGTCAAGCGCGGAACGATTAAGCACATCACCTTCCACCAGGCCGATCTGCTTCATTGCCTTGGTCAAGTCTTCTGATTTAATATCTTTGTTACCGACAATTTTGATGCTGGCAATGGTAGGCCGCTCTTTCAGGACAATAACCAGCACGTCACCCTCGCTCGCCAACCGCACATCTTCAAAAAATCCGGTCTTAAACAGGATACGAATCGCTTCCGCAGAGTGGGCATCATCCAGCGTCTCGCCTACACTTACCGGTAAATAATTAAATACCGTGCCGGGGGAAATGCGTTGCAATCCATCCAATCTGATCTCTTTGATAAGAAATGGAGTAATCGCCCATGTCAGTGGTGATACCAGCAACATTGACCCCAGCATCAATAATGCGCCCACACGCTGAAACCAGCGTTCAATAGATAGCGAGAAAAAATAGATCCTTCTTGTACGAACTCTCATTTAATTATC
>JANOOA010000297.1:0-3541 GCA_031421115.1 Gammaproteobacteria bacterium
GTGTGGTGGGTATAATGTTAGGTAGTTTTGGTGCTTTCTTTGCCGAATTGATTGGTAAGACACGCAAGCAGTTAGACGCAACTTCAACAGCGGAGTAGCGTGCGCTGTGCGCACGGTTCGGGTCGGCTGTGGTGTCGTGCGCACAGCGCACGCTACGATTGATGTCGTTGTGTATAGGGGGCTTGTTTCAGAAATCCGCTTCTGTTTTTGCCAGCCTGGCCGGCCAGTAACAGCAAGCTGGCCGAGTAATAATCCTGCGGGGAATGTTCATCAACCATCACTGGCGTTGTGATACCGTGTGATGTGTAGATGTGTTGAATGATAGCTGTAAAGCTGCGCCCATAGTTTGGGATCTGATATGGGTACAGGGGGCGTTGCTGCGATGTACAATGTTGTTAATAAAAAATGCTGGCTACGATCAGAGGCGCTATTTTAAGTGAGAAACATGCAGCGCGATAACAATGAACGATACTTGTGGTATCGCCCATTGTTATGAAACGCAATACTAAAGCAATACGCTTAGTGTTTATGCGGTGGGCTTTCTGTAGCGGGAGCTAGATCGGCTGATTCTTCATCGGCTTCCATGTCACCGTCGTGTGAGCCTGAACCCATCATCATTTGCATCATCAGGGGTGAGACCATTTCCATGTGCTGACCCATTAACTGTAAGTGTTCATCTTTTAATTTTTCACGTTCTTTGGTATTTTTTGTCTGCTGGATTTTGTGCGACAGGTCGTGCATTTTCAGGAGCGCAGCCTGCATGTCCTGCAAATATTTTTTCATGTCTACGGGTGCCATGTCTTCGGCAGGCGGAGCTGCTTCAGCATTGGTTGCGCCATGCGGGTGATGTGGGGCATGATCTTTATTCTCATCGGCGGCGTAGGCCAGCGGTGATGCCAGTGTTGCTATAAGTGCGGTTGCTAAAAAAGCGGTTTGCAGCCGCCGGGCAGGATGTCCAAGTGCTGTGTGTGCATGGATGCACAAGAACAGCCAGTGATGTTTCTTCATGAAGCGCCTCGTCTTTAAGTTATATAAGAGAATTATTTAACGGGAGTTATAGTAGTTATGACAAAGGTGCCGTCGGGTTCTTTGCTGACTTCAAAGTCTACTTTTGTGCCCACTTTGATTTTATCAAGATTGGCTTTGTTTTTCACTTTAAAATCCATCGTCATGCCCATCCAGCCCAGGCTTTTGATGGGGCCGTGGGTGAGGTTGATGGCGCCAGTGGTTGCGTTTACCTTGTTGACGCTGCCCTGGCCTTTGTGCGACGGTGTGGTGGCGTGTTTGTCTGCGGACATGCCTGCCATGCCACGCATGTCGTCTGCATGAGCTGAGGTAAACTGCAATCCTTGGGTCAACACGCCGAGCAGTGTAAGTGCGAGTAGTTTGTGCGCTGTTTTTTTCATGCCTTTATTCATGCGGGTAATCTCCTGTGTAAAATGGTAATGGATATTGTTTTAAGTGTATAGATGGGGTTCATTTTAATTTTAATGCTCGCTTTTTCCACAGCGCATACAGTGCCGGGATTACCAGCAGGCTGAGCAGGGGCGCCGTGATCATGCCGCCGATCATGGGTGCGGCGATGCGTTGCATGACTTCCGAGCCGGTGCCGTGGCTGAGCATAATGGGTAGCAGGCCGGCGATAATGACGGCGACGGTCATCATTTTGGGCCGTACGCGCATTACGGCGCCTTCGATTATAGCCGCTTTGAGGTCATCCCAGGAGTTCATGCGGCCTTCGGCTTGCTGATGTTTTACGGCTTGATCAAGATAGAGTAGCATGATTACGCCGAATTCCGCAGCCACGCCTGCCAAGGCGATAAAGCCCACGCCCACCGCGACTGAGAGTTGATAATCGAGCAGATAGATTAGCCAGACGCCGCCGATCAGCGCAAACGGCAGGCTGATAACGATCATCGCCACTTCCATCCCATTGCGAAAGTAGAGGTAGAGCAGTAGCACGATTAGCCCAAGTGTGAGAGGGATGACCAGTTTAAGCTTGGCCTTGGCGCGTTCCATGTATTCGTATTGGCCGGACCAGGCGAGTGAGTAGCCGGGGGGGATTTTCACCTGTTGTTCTACGGCGGTCTTGGCGTTGCTAACAAAACTGCCCACGTCAATGTCAGCGATATCAACATAAATCCAGCCATTCAAACGGGCATTTTCGCTTTTGATTTCCGGCGGGCCGTCCGTCAGGCGCAACGTGGCAAGTTCGCCGAGCGGGATTTGTGCACCTGAAGGTGTGGCGATGCGGCTGGCGGCCAGCGCGCTGACCGAGTCGCGCAGCGCACGCGGATAGCGCAGGTTCACCGGATAACGCTCGCGCCCTTCCACCGTGGTGGTAATGTTCTCGCCACCGATGGCGGTGCGTATCATATCCTGGACATCCATCACGTTGAGGCCATAACGCGCTGCCAGGGCGCGATCTACTTCAATGTCAATATAACGTCCGCCCGTGACGCGCTCGGCGAAGGCAGAACGCGTGCCTGGCAGTTTTTTAATGACAGCTTCTATGTCCTTGCTGACGCGTTCAATGCCCGCAAGATCCGGTCCTGCCACTTTGATGCCCACCGGCGTGCGGATGCCGGTGGCGAGCATGTCGATGCGGTTACGGATTGGCATCACCCAGGCGTTAGTGAGGCCGGGAACCTGTACGCTGTTATTGAGTTCTTCTTTGAGCTTGTCGAGTGTCATGCCGGGGCGCCACTCAGACGGATCTTTAAGTTGCACCACGGTTTCAAACATCGACAGTGGCGCAGGGTCAGTGGCAGTTTCAGCGCGCCCGGCCTTGCCGAAGACGCGTTTGACTTCGGGTATCTGCTTAATCATTTTATCGGTTTGTTGCAGGATGCGCGCCGCTTCACCGATGGAAATCGAAGGCAGGGTGATGGGCATATACAGCAGGTCGCCTTCGTCCAGTGCCGGCATGAATTCTGATCCGATACGTTGCAAAGGATAGATAATGGTTGCCAGCAACAGCAGTGCGATTATTACAGTGAGTATACGAAAGCGCAGCACCGCGTCGATCAATGGTTGATAGAGCGCAATCAACAGGCGATTCAGCGGATTTTTGTGTTCGGGCAGAATGCGCCCGCGAATTAAATACCCCATCAGCACTGGCACCAAAGTGATAGCCAGCCCCGCTGCAGCGGCCATGGCGTAAGTTTTGGTATAGGCGAGCGGGGCGAACATGCGGCCTTCCTGGGCTTCCAGCGTGAACACCGGTAAAAATGAAACGGTGATAATCAGCAGCGAAAAGAACAAGGCTGGTCCGACTTCCTGCGCGGCAGTGCGTGTTATCGCCCAGTAATCTGGCGCCCTGTGATCTAGATGGTAGTCTAGTTGAGAAGCGGCTGCCGCACGTGCTCTCTCCAGATGTTTGTGCATGTTTTCGATCATGACAATCGCCGCATCCACCATCGCGCCAATCGCAATCGCAATACCGCCCAGCGACATGATATTGGCGTTAATACCTTGCTGATGCATGATAGCAAAAGCAGTGAGAATACCCACCGGTAGGCTGATAATTGCCACTAGCGCC